>JBDSTO010000225.1:0-6430 GCA_039928255.1 Aestuariivirga sp.
CAGCATCGAAGTGTCAAAAGGCCAGTTGGACCGTTGCCGCCATTTGATGTTGCCGCGCCTGGGTGAGGCCGAAACAACATTGGAGCATCATCGAAGAATCATCCGCGCGTTGAATCTCAACAACCCCACTGCGGCGCGCGATGCGATGATGGCGCATCTTGATGCCGCGTTTGAGACAACGGTGCGGGCCATGGAAGCGGGCGAGATCGGTTAAACCTTCGCCATCTCCGGTCGTGCTTCATGCCATTCGGTTTCGCGCTCATAGGCAGCACAAACCTGAAGGACTTTTGCATCGGCAAACATCTGCCCCACCACGTGAAGGCCAACAGGCAAGCCCGCTTTGGTAAATCCGCAAGGGACAGACGCTGCAGGTTGCTGCGTGAGATTGAACGGATACGAAATGGGAGTCCAGTTCACCCACTTGCCTTCATTGTCTGGCGCGTCGGGTTGCAGCTTGCCCGCGTCAAATGCAGGGATCGGCAATGTCGGTGTGACGAGCGCATCATAGTCTTCCATGAATTGGCGCATCTGGCTTCCCAACGCGCCGCGCTGCTTCTGCGCCTCGATCAATTCATCCACTGTGATCAATTTGGATTGTTCCAGAACATCACGCAAAGCAGAATCGAGCAAGGCCACCTTTTCAGGCGGCAGCGCCCCAAGCGCCCCGCGAACACCGGTCCACCAGATCGTGCGGAACATCGCCGCAGGATCGGAGAACCCCGGATTGACCTTGACAATCTTGGCACCCAGTTTGCGCAAAACGCCAACCGCCTCATGGACAAGTGCCGCAACTTCAGGATCAACTTTCACATAACCCAAATCCGGCGAGTAGGCGATTTTCATACCCTTCACCCCATTGGCCAAACGCGCGAGGTAATTGGCATCATCGCCCGGAAGGCCAAACCAGTCGCGCGCATCAGGCTTCGAAATCGCGTTCAGCATGAGTGCTGAGTCTTTCACTCGCCGCGTCATCGGCCCGACATGGGCGACAGTTCCAAAGGGCGAGATTGGCCAAGCGGGCACGCGCCCAAAACTGGGTTTCAACCCAAACACACCGCTGAAGCCAGCGGGGATGCGGATTGACCCGCCTCCATCAGTGCCAAGGGCCAAAGGCGCATAACCTGCGGCCAACCCCGCCGATGAACCACCTGAGGACCCACCCGGCGTCTTGCTCAAATCCCACGGGTTGCGGGTGATTCCCGTGAGCGGAGAATCGGTGACCCCCTTCCAGCCAAATTCGGGCGTGGTCGTCATTCCCATGAAAACACAACCAGCTTCCCTCAAACGGGCAACCGAAGGCGCATCATCGCCCCAGGCTTGGTCTTTGTTGACGGTTTTGGACCCTCTCAACGTGGGCCACCCCTTGACCAGCAACAGGTCTTTGATGAGAAGCGGAACGCCATCAAGCGGCCCCAAGGATGTACCTGTTTTCCAACGCTTTTCGCTGGCTTTGGCCTGTTTCAGTGTGGCCTTTTCATCGAGGAAACTCATGGCATTTACAGCGCCATCGAGCCTTGCGATCTGCGCCAGACAAGCCTTGGCAACCTCTACGGGTGATACCGCTCCAGCCTTGAAAAGTTTGGACAATTTTGTGGCGGAACGCCAATTCAGGTCAGAAGAATCCACAACAAGCTCCCATTTTCGCCCAGATTACAGAAAGTCTTGGACACAATCACCTGTCAAACATGGTTCCAAGATAAACGACAGATGAACAAGGCATTCAGCGATGGTTACGGAACTAAAGGCTACATATCCCGTTAACAAGACATCACGGGAGACGTACAAAATGATCCGCTACTCACTCTTTCTGGCAGCAGTTTTCGCAATGGGCATCGTTGGCCTTACAAAGCTGGCCCCGGCAGAAACTGCAATGGCAAACCCGCACAACGTGACGGTGGTTTATCGCACCGCATTTGCCAACAGCACACATCCACTCATTCTTGAAGCCTGTTCGTCAGAGGATTGCTCCGACACGGCTCAGTAAACGAAAATCCGGCTCCCCCGCCGGATGGAACCGGACCCTCAAGGGAAGCTTTAGCCCCGCCCCCTCAGAAGTTTCCAGCTTGGTCCGGTTCCCCCTCATTCTACTAAAGCGGTCCCCTGCAAGAGCCCGCTCAAAAAACCCCGGATCTCCCTCCGGGGTTTTTTATGTTTTGGTCGTCCACTCTGTTGTCCGCCTGCGCGCGGTGAGATTGGGCTTTCCGGCCATAGCCAAATTCGGGAAATCGTCGCTCCCGTTTTTGTTGGGACGAGTGTTCAAAGAATTTCTCAATAAACGCCAGATGAACGGACCATTCAGCCCAAGTTCCATACGAGGGGTCTAGTGTCATTTTCAAGTTCACGAATTGACCAAGAAAGATAAAAAAATGAAAACCCCGTTCCTCTCTCTTCTCCTCTCGGCACTTTCTCCCATGGGTCCTGCGCTGGCATCAAACCGCCAGACGCGTCCCACCACAAAGAAGTAACCGCGGTTTTCAAAAACAACTTCAGCCCCGCCTAAAGCGGGCAACGGTTTCGCCTCCTTGGGGCGAAAACAGCAGGTGTTCGGACCTGAACAAACGCCCCCTCTCATGGGACGGGCACCTGCTGTTCTCTGATTTTCCCAAGGTCAAACCTGACACTTGGAATCGTCTTCCGATCTGTGTAGGACACCCCAAATCAGGGTTTCCCAAACATGCCAAAAAGAACCGACCTCAAATCCATCCTCATCATCGGGGCCGGACCGATCATTATCGGCCAGGCCTGCGAGTTTGACTATTCCGGCACCCAAGCCTGCAAGGCGCTGAAAGCCGAGGGCTACCGCGTGATTTTGGTCAATTCCAATCCAGCCACCATTATGACCGACCCCGATCTGGCCGACGCCACCTATATCGAGCCGATCACGCCGGAAGTTGTGGCCAAGATCATCGAGAAGGAACGCCCCGACGCCATCCTCCCCACCATGGGTGGACAGACCGCGTTGAACACCGCTCTCTCCCTCAACAAAATGGGCATCCTCGAAAAATTCAATGTTGAGCTGATCGGGGCCAAAGCCGAAGCCATCGACATGGCTGAAGACCGCGAACTCTTCCGCGAGGCGATGAAGCGTATTGGCCTGGAAACACCACGGTCGCGCCTTGCCAACGCCTCGGCCGCCAAGGACATCGACAAGGAAGCCTACATCATTCAGCGAAGTGCTGCACCCGATGTTGAAATCTTCGAAGCCAAATGGGCCGAGGGTGAAGCCGAACGCCAAAAAAATTATCGCAGCCGCGCCATGGTCGAAGCCTTTGAAGCCATGCTTGATGTGGGCCTGCCCTGCATCATTCGCCCTTCGTTTACGCTGGGCGGAACCGGTGGCGGTATTGCCTATAACCGCGAGGAATTTTTCGACATCGTGGAAAAGGGGCTTGATGCTTCCCCCACCGCTGAAGTGCTGATCGAAGAATCGGTCCTCGGCTGGAAAGAATATGAAATGGAAGTCGTGCGCGACAAGGCCGACAACTGCATCATCGTGTGCTCGATAGAAAACATCGATCCGATGGGCGTGCACACGGGCGACTCGATTACGGTTGCCCCTGCCCTCACGCTGACCGACAAAGAATACCAGATCATGCGCAACGCCTCGATTGCCGTGCTGCGCGAGATCGGAATTGAAACCGGCGGCTCCAATGTGCAGTTCGGCGTCAACCCTGCCGATGGCCGCCTCGTCGTCATCGAAATGAACCCGCGGGTGTCGCGCTCATCTGCATTGGCCTCCAAGGCCACAGGTTTCCCCATCGCCAAGATCGCAGCAAAGCTCGCGGTTGGTTACACGCTCGATGAATTGGCCAACGACATCACCGGCGGCGCAACACCCGCGTCGTTCGAACCCACCATCGATTATGTCGTCACCAAGATCCCGCGCTTTGCCTTTGAAAAATTCCCGGGCTCGGCACCGCTTCTCACCACCGCGATGAAATCGGTCGGCGAAGTCATGGCCATTGGCCGGACCTTCCAGGAGTCGGTGCAGAAAGCCTTGCGCGGCCTTGAAACTGGTCTCTCTGGTTTTGATGAAGTCGAAATTCCAGGCCTTGGCGAAGGCGACGACAAGAACGCCATTCGCGCGGCTCTCTCACAACCCACACCCGATCGTCTTTTGAAAATCGCCCAGGCCATGCGCCATGGCGCGACCGTCGACCAGATTTTCGGCATCTGCAAATATGAGCCATGGTTCCTGCGCCAGATCCAGGAGATCGTCGACACAGAAAAGCGAATCCAAACCAATGGCTTGCCCAATGATGTTGAGAATCTACGCAAACTGAAAGCCATGGGCTTCTCCGACAAGCGTCTTGGAAAGCTCGCCGGAATTTCGGAAGCGCGTGTGCAAAAGCATCGCGCCAAACTAAAAGTTCACCCGGTTTTCAAACGCATCGACACAAGCGCTGCCGAATTCGCTTCACCCACGGCCTACATGTATTCAACCTATGAAATCGGCCTTGCCGGAAACGATGGCAATGAAGCGCGCCCCTCGGATCGCGAAAAAGTCATCATTCTCGGTGGCGGGCCAAACCGCATCGGCCAGGGCATCGAGTTTGACTATTGCTGCTGCCATGCCTGCTTTGCGCTCCATGACGCAGGCTATGAATCAATCATGGTCAACTGCAATCCGGAAACCGTGTCGACCGATTACGACACCTCAGATCGGCTCTATTTCGAGCCTTTGACGGCAGAAGATGTTCTCGAAATCATTCGTGTTGAACAGAGCAAGGGCAAGCTCAAGGGCGTCATCGTTCAATTCGGCGGGCAAACGCCACTGAAACTTGCAGCAGCGCTGGAAGCGGCGGGCGTTCCGATCCTCGGCACCACGCCAGAAGCTATTGATTTGGCCGAAGACCGCGAATTGTTCTCGAAGCTCGTCAAGAAATTGAAACTGGCCCAGCCCGAAAACGGCATGGCCCATTCTGCCGCTGAAGCGAAGAAGATCGCCAAGCGCATCGGCTTTCCCGTCGTCATCCGCCCCTCCTATGTTTTGGGCGGACGCGCCATGGAGATCGTCAAGGACGATGCGGGCCTGCAACGCTACGTCACCGAAGCCGTGGTCGTCTCAGGCGACAGCCCGGTGTTGATTGATCGCTATCTCTCGAACGCCATTGAAGTTGACGTTGATGCGATTTGCGATGGCAAGGATGTTTTCATCGCGGGCGTCATGGAACATATCGAAGAGGCCGGCATCCACTCCGGCGACTCAGCCTGCTCGCTTCCGCCCTATACGCTCAAAGCCCCGGTCATTGCCGAGCTTGAAGCCCAGACCAAAAAACTGGCGCTGGCCTTGAAAGTTGTAGGCCTGATGAACGTGCAGTTCGCCATTCAGGACGGTAAAGTCTACATCCTTGAAGTGAACCCGCGCGCCTCGCGCACCGTGCCCTTCGTGGCCAAGGTGATCGGCCAGCCCGTCGCCAAGATCGCTGCCCGCGTTATGGCGGGTGAATCGCTCGAAAGCTTCAAGCTGGTCCGCAAGAAACTCAATCATGTGGCTGTAAAAGAAGCCGTTTTCCCCTTCAACCGGGTCCCCGGCGTGGATGTTTTGCTGGGGCCCGAAATGCGCTCGACGGGCGAAGTCATGGGTCTCGACTATAGCTACGACATGGCTTTTGCCAAATCGCAGCTTGGTGCCGGAATGCGCATTCCGCTCTCAGGAACGGTCTTCATATCCGTAAAGGATGCCGACAAGGTCAAGGCTCTACCCTCAGTCAAGATGTTGGTGGAACTAGGTTTTGTGATCAAGGCCAGCGGCGGCACGCACAGCTATCTTGAGAGCAAGGGCATTCCCTCAATCAAGATCAACAAGGTTCTGGAAGGCCGGCCCCATGTGGTCGATGCGATCAAGAACGGCGACATCCAATTGGTTCTGAATACGACCGAAACCCGCACCTCGGAATCGGATTCAAAATCCATCCGCCTGACCGCCGTGATGCAGAAAGTGCCCTATTACACCACGCTGCCCGGCATCATCTCGGCCACCAAAGCCATCGCTGCAAGGAAATCCAACGCCATCGAAGTGAGGCCCTTGCAGGACTATTTCAAGTAATCCTGCGACTCTTGCAAAATCAGCCCTTTTGGTCCATATGGAAGGGATACCCGGCTGGGAGATGATCCCAAAGCCGGGTTGATTTTTGTTAATTTCCCCACTCAAAACCAGCTTAAGGCTTTGCGTTTGTTTGGGCAAAGAAGGTGACGACATGGAAAAGGTTCCGATGACCGAAGAGGGTTATGCCACCATGCAGGAGGAGGTAAAACTCCTCAAATCGGAAGAACGCCCGCGCATCATCCGCGCCATCGAAGAAGCGCGCGCCCATGGCGACCTTTCCGAAAATGCCGAATACCATGCCGCCAAGGAAGCCCAAGGCTGGAACGAAACCCGCATCCAGGAAATGGAAGACAAGCTTTCGCGCGCCGAAGTGATTGATCC
>JBDSTO010000226.1:0-10797 GCA_039928255.1 Aestuariivirga sp.
TCATCGGCGAAATGAAAAAGGCCCGCATCAACCACGAGCCTTTGTTCGATCCCAAGGGTGAAAGAATGCGCGGCTGATCAAGGCCGCGCATCCGAATTCATCATTTCATCAATGCTCGCGCTTCGTCCGGCCCCAGTGGTGCCGGGCGCTTGCACGTTGATTTAAGCTTGATCACCTTGTGCTTGGCACCGGCTTCCATCACTGCTGTCATCACTTCAACCACATGTGCCACCAATGAAATGTCACAACGCGCCAGACGGCGCTTCATGATCGCGTCTGCCATATCGGCAAGACCCGCACAGCGATAATTGGCCCAGCGCAAATCTGTCATGCTGTTGCCTGGACCCCAGTTGAGCTTGGCAAACGGATGATCCCAAGCCGCCAGAACTTCGGGCTTCTGGTCGCTTCCCGCAACCATCACATCGCCTGCAAAGAAGTTTGGATCGGGCACGAACATGGCGCCCGTCTGGCCATAAAGCTCCATGTTCTGATGCTTGTGCGCCCATACGTCCCAAGAGAGGCTGGCCGTGATGCAAGCACCATTCGCGAACTCCAGCAGCGCGTGATAGGTCGTTGGCGTTTTCACTTTCAATGTTTCGCCATTGCGCGGATTATTGGGCTGGTTGTTGATCACCCGCTCCTTCCGGCCTGTGCCGGAAAGTGCGGCCACGCGCTTCACCGGCCCAATCAGATTGACCAGATTTGAAATGTAATAGGGGCCCATATCCAGCATCGGGCCCCCGCCGGGATTGAAAAAGAAATCAGGATTGGGATGCCACATTTCCATGCCGGGCCCCATGAAATGGCACGTGCCCGAAACAATCTTGCCGATCTTTCCTTCATCAATGGTCTTGCGCGCCAGCTGATGCGAAGAACCAAGGAACGTGTCTGGCGCTGAACCTACGCGCAATTTTTTCTTGGCCGCATACTTCTGCAAAGCCAACGCATCCTTGTAGGAAAGCGTCAGCGGCTTTTCCGAATAGACGTGTTTACCCGCATCAAGAATCTGTTTCGAAACCTTGAAATGCGAGGCCGGAACCGTGAGGTTGACCACGATGTCGATGTCCTTGTTCTTCAACAGCTCTTTCACGGTTTGCGCCTTCACGCCAAATTCCTTGGCACGCGCTTCTGCTGCAGCCATGTTCACGTCTGCCACCGCGCGCACTTCAATGCCCTTGAACAGCGCAGAGAGTTTCAAATAGGCCCACGAGATATTGCCGCATCCAATGATGCCAACGCCTAAAACCTTGCTCATTACAACCCTCTCAGTTCTGGGAAATG
This sequence comes from Aestuariivirga sp., assembly GCA_039928255.1. Taxonomy (GTDB): domain Bacteria; phylum Pseudomonadota; class Alphaproteobacteria; order Rhizobiales; family Aestuariivirgaceae; genus Aestuariivirga. The sequence goes on from JBDSTO010000226.1 coordinate 1,282, forward strand.
AAATTGAATGAATTCGTGGCGAATGACTTGAAGTCTTTCGGGTCGTCATGCTCGACGACAAAATTCATGCAGCGCGTGTGCTTGGCCACTGCTGCAAAAATCTCCGGCCACTTCAAAACGCCTGCGCCCACATCAGACTGACCATGCTGATCAAGGTTTTCGCCTTTCGGCGCGTTGTCCTTGATGTGAACAGCAGTGATGCGGTCGCCATAGCTTTTTAGCCATTTCACCGGGTTTTGCCCCGCAAAGGCAATCCACGCGAGATCACACTCCCAATCCACCAGTGGCCCACCTTCAAAAATCCGCTCATGCGGGAAGGAGCCGTCACTCAGTTTCCTGAATTCAAAATCATGGTTATGCCAGCCAAAACCATAGCCTTGATCGCGTGCCCAGCGGCCCACTTCACCAAGGCGCTTGCCCCAGGCCTTCCAGCCGGCAGCAGATTTAGGCCTCTGGTCGGGCATGATGTAAGGGCAATAGATGTTCTTCATGCCAAAGGTCTTGGCAATGGAAAGAACCTTGGCCCGCTCCTTCTCCAGCATATCAATCGAGAAATGTCCGGTTGGCATGGTGAGGCCGTTTCTGGCCAACAACTCGGCAAACTTTTCGGCTTCCTCATAAACGCCGCCAAAGCCCTCAACTTCCTTATAGCCCGCCTTCGCCAGATGTTCGATCACCGGTTCCCAGGGCGAGAATTTTCGCGCGCTGTAAAGTTGGAATGAAATGCGTTTGGGCATGGGGCTCTCCTGAATGTCTTAATGGGATGATGAATAGAGATCGCGAATGATCAGATTGTCGAGCGCAGTCTGAAGCTCGGCCGGAATGTCAGGCGTGAAAATAATTTCAGCACTCTCGCCCGGCAAGAGGTCGAGCACATTGTCGGAATAGCGGCCATCAACCCCGGTCTCGGCCATAACAAAAAGCGCGGCTAATTTGGCCTTGAGAGAGATCGCCAGCGAACCATCCTTGATCTTGGCGCTATGGGTCAACGCTGGATTAGCGATATTCAGAGCCTTGTAGGGTTCATTGGCAAAATGAACCCTGCCCTTTGAGCCATCGGCAGCTTCAAAATCAAAAATGAGAATATGCCCCGCCGGGAGCTCGCCCTTTTTGAGTTTCACTACGTCCACAGCCCGGTCAGGCGGAAGCGTGGCCGAAATCGTTTTGAAGGGCTTCGCCCAGCCAGAGGGATCGAGCACGACGAGATCAAGCGAAAGCTTCTGCTTTTCCAAACGGTCGTTCACGGCCTTGATGATCACCCCGCCGCTTCCCTTGTCGGGCAATGCCATGACGGCCACCGACGAATAGAAGCGCCGCGCCATATAATGCATCGCCTTCCATCCGCCACCATGGTCAAGGCCTGACCATGAGGCCACAGGCCATGTGTCATTAAGCTGCCAATAGAGCGTTCCCATGCAATGGGGCTTCAGGCTCCGCCAATATTCAACAGCGGTTTTCATGGCGAGGCCTTGCTGAACCTGGCTCAGGTAACAGAAATTGCCGAAGTCTGATGGAAAGCGGAAATAACGGAACATGGTCTCAGCAATGCGTGCATTGCCTCCAGTGTTCTTCTGGTGGCTCTCCATCACCGCTGAAGCGATATTGAAGTCATCAGGGCCTGTCGCAAATTTTTTGACGACGTGCAGCGAAGGATAAGACTGGAATCCGAATTCTGAACAGAAGCGCGGGTTCACATCGCGGTAATGTTCAAAATTCTTGCCCTCGTGCCACACACTCCAGAAATGCATGTCGCCCGAGCGGTCATCATGCCAGGCATCGCCGAAATTCATCAGGCCTGACGATGGAGAGGAAGGCCACCAGTTGATGTTGGGATCGGCGGTCTTCGCGGCTTGCTCGATGGTGCGATTGAGACGGTCATAGGCCACGAGATAGCGGTCACGATTCTTGCGGCTTTCTTCAAACCAGGTGAGCGCCCCAATCAACTCATTGTCACCACACCACAGCGCGATGCACGCATGGTGGTGCAATCGATGAACCTGATAAGCAACCTCCTCGCTGACCTGAGTCAAGAATTCCTCGGTTGCCGGATAGAGATTGCAGGAGAACTGAAAATCCTGCCAGACCATCAAGCCCAGTTCATCACAGAGATCATAGAACCAATCCTGCTCGTAATAGCCCCCGCCCCAGACACGGATCATATTCATGTTGGCATCAACAGCGGCTTGCAGAAGTTTGCGCGTCAATTCAGGCGTGGCCCGAGAGGGAAGTGCATCCGCAGGAATCCAGTTGGCGCCACGGCAGAATATCTCCTTGCCATTCACTTTGAATGCAAAGCGCGCGCCGACTTTGTCTTTCGTGGCGATGAGATCAATATGCCGCAACCCAAGTTGGCGAGTTTCGGTCAGGCCTCCGCATTCAATCTTCAATTCATAAAGATGCTGCTCGCCAGAATCTGCAGGCCACCAGAGTTTTGGTTTCTTGATGTGGAAATAGGCTTCGCTCTCAAAGAACTCTTCTTCCTTAAAAGTTTGTTTTTCCTCCGCGAACGAAACCACGATCGGCGGGCCGTTTGTGCTAGAGGGTTCTGCTTCAAAAAGTACACGAACTCCAACCGAACCATCCCTGAAATGAATCTGCTTTATGGTCTTGATGTTGAAGTTCGCGCGCTGGAAGGAGCGCAATGACATCCGCCCATAAGCGCCAAACGGCGCAATCGCCAGATTCCAATCCCAGCCATAGTGACACGCAGGTTTTCGCAACATGTTCCCATCAGGAATTGGGCAATTGGTGTTGCTGTAAGGCACGTAGTATGGTTGCTGCTTCTGCCGCTTCGCCGCCTCCGTCACATTTGAAAGAAAGCGGATTTCAATTTTATTCTCGCCGCGCTTCAAAGCCTTCGTAACATCAGGCTGGTAACGCCTGAAACAATTCGCGGCATTCAAAACCTTTTTGCCGTTGATACGGATTTCGGCAAGCGTATCCAGATAGTCAACATCAAGATGCCACGGCCCTGCCCCGCCATCCCACTGGAATTTCCGAGATGCCACCCATTCCTGTTCGGCCACCCAGCGCACATCATATTCGTTCCGGCCAATATAAGGATCAGGAATGACACCCGCCGTGATCAATGACGAGTGGACATCGCCTGGCACAACATAATCAGCTCTATGTTTGCCATCAGCCGAAACAATCCGCCATGTGCCCGCAAGATCGATTTCGCCATGGCCCGCAAAGTCCGACATGACTAGAGCCTGTTGCCTGTCGATTCATCAAACAGCGAGGCGTGATCAACACGGAATTGAACGCGCACTTTTTCACCGGGCCTGTAGTTGTCACTTGATTCCACGCGCGCCGACATGGATTGTCCGGCAACCTTGAGCCAGACCAACGCGTCAGAACCCATGGGCTCCACCAATTCAACAACGGCATCAACATCGCCTTTGGCCACTTTGCCGCCGCGCACCACGCGAATATGTTCAGGCCGCACGCCAAATTCGATCGGCATGCCGGGCACCGCCACATCGGTAAATTTATAACCAACAAGCGAAATGGAATTGCCATTGAGATCGACAATCGGCGTCTTGGTCGTGCCAGCAATATTGGCCTTCATGAAATTCATCGAAGGTGATCCGATGAAACCTGCCACATAGCGATTCTTCGGCTTGTTATAGATGGTGAGCGGATCATCCAGCTGCTGGATTGTGCCAGCTTTCATGACGGCAATGCGATCAGCCAAGGTCAAAGCCTCAATTTGATCATGCGTCACATAGATCATAGTGTTACCCAGGCGCTGATGCAGGCGCTTGATTTCAACGCGAAGCTCAGCGCGAAGCTTGGCATCCAGGTTGGACAACGGTTCATCAAACAAGAACACGTCCACGTCGCGCACCAATGCGCGCCCGATGGCCACGCGCTGGCGCTGACCGCCCGAGAGCGCTGTAGGCTTTCGTGCCAACAAGGGTTCAATTTGCAGAATTTCAGAGGCGCGTTTCACACGCTTCTCAATTTCATCCTTGGCCATGCCGGCAACACGCAATCCAAAGGAAAGATTCCGTTCCACGGTCATCTGCGGATACAAAGCGTATGATTGGAACACCATGCCGATGCCGCGCTGCGACGGCTCTTCCCAAGTGACGTTCCTGCCCTTGATGAAAATCTTTCCCTGTGTTGGCTCCAGAAGACCAGCAATGCAATTCAGCAATGTCGATTTGCCACAGCCGGAGGGGCCAAGCAGCACGAGAAATTCACCATCCGGAATATCAAGGCTCAATTCTTTCAAAACCTGGAGCGAGCCATAGCTCTGTGCCAGACCCTGAATTGAAACACTGTTCACCTTGGATGAAACGTCCGCCATACCTTATCCTTTTACTGCCCCGGCGGCGATGCCGCGCACGAAATAACGTCCTGAGAGAAAATAGATTGCAAGCGGTACCGAACCCGTGAGCAGCGTTGCAGCCATTTCCACATTGTATTCTTTGACACCCATGGTGGAGGTGAAAATGTTGTTGAGCTTCACCGTCATCGGATAATTTTGTGGGCCTGCAAACACCACGCCAAATAAGAAGTCATTCCAGATCCCAGTAACCTGAAGAATGACCGCAACCGTCAGCATCGGAAGCGACATAGGCAGGAAAACTTGAAGCAGGATGCGCCAGAACCCGGCACCATCGACACGTGCCGCCTTGAACAATTCAACCGGTAAGGACGCGAAATAGTTGCGGAACAGAAGTGTGAGAATGGGCAGGCCAAAGACCGTATGAACGAAAATCACGGCATAGAGAGTCGAATAAATGCCCATGTTCTTGGTCAGCAGCACCATGGGATAGAGCATCACCTGATAGGGCACGAACGAGCCGATAATGAGAACGGTAAAAAACCCCTCCGAGAATCTAAACGGCCAGTTATTCAAAGCGTAACCCGTGGTGATCGCAACGGCGATTGAAACCACGACCGACGGAATGGTGATATAGACCGAATTCATGAAATTGGGATGGATGCCGCGGCAATCAAGTCCCGTGCAAACTTCAAACCATGCGCGATACCAAGCGTGGAATGATGGGCTCAACGTCGGAATAAAGATGTTGCCATTGGCGATTTCATCGAGATTTTTTAGCGAAGTGATGATCACGATGTAGAGCGGCACCAGAAAATAGGCCGCCGTCAGGAACAGGAAGCCATAGACAACCAGCCGTTCCCACTCGAACCATTTTAGAGGCTTGGGGCCTGAGGGTTCGATTGCTTGTGTGCTCATCGTGCCTGCCTGTTTTTGACGAATTCAACATAGATCCACGGGATCAAAATTACCGCAGAGGTGAGCAACATCACCGTTGATGCCGCAAGACCCTGGCCAATGCCGCCCTGAAATAGATACTGGTAAACATAGATTGCGGGCACCTTGGTTGATGTTCCGGGACCACCATCAGTGAGGGCCACCACGATGTCATAAACGCGCACGCAGCCTGAGGCGACGATAACGAAAGTGGTGATCATCACCGGGCGCATCATCGGCAACACAATGTGCAAATAGGTGCGCCACTTCGGAATGCCATCAACGCGCGACGCCTTCCATATTTCATCATCAATGCCGCGCAGGCCAGCCAGCATCAAAGCCATCACAAGGCCTGTGCCCTGCCAGACGCCAGCGATGACAATTGCATAGATTGCGAGTTTGGGATTGACCACCCAGTCGAATGAGAAACTGGTCCAGCCCAGCTGTCGCAGGGAATGCTCAAGACCATACTCCGGGATCATGATCCACGCCCAGACGTGACCAGTAACGATGAACGAAAGGGCAAAAGGATAAAGATAGATGGTGCGGAAAACACCTTCACCCCGGATTTTCTGGTCCATGCAAACAGCGATCAGAAATCCCAGAATGAATTCAATTGCTGTAACGAGCACCAGATAGATCACTGCATTCCGGCAGGCAATCCACCACACATCTGCATTGAACAGCCGATAATATTGCGCAAGGCCGATGAAATTGTGAAAAATCGGGAAGGACTTCACATCCGAAAGAGAAAACGTGATCGTCCACAGTGAGCAACCGATGAAAGCAAAGAGCGCAATGAACATCATCGGCACTGAAGCAAGCTTGGCACTGAAATTCCGAAATGGTGCATTCCAGATGGAAGCCCCAGCAGCGAAAAAAATGATCGCCGTGCTCGTCAGTTTCCAAATCATGTCAACGGTGTCTGGACTGAGCCACGCTCCGTCAGAATACCAACCCACCCAGGCCGAAAATGCACCGAGTATGAAGAAACCGATCATCCCCAAGCGTGCGCGGATGTCATAGAAGGGAATGTCGGTGACATAAGCAACAATCACAATGCCCAGTGCCAACAACATCGGCTGAAACACGCCGATCTGCGCGAAAGGGAAATCAAATGTGATGCAAAGAACAGCCAACAACGCCATGAGGCCTGCAACGCCATAGCGCATAGCGACACTGAAGGCGGGCATGTGCGGCGGCCGCGCGCGCCTCATCGGCGCTTTGAGATCAAGAGTGGTCATGGTCGTGAGACGGAAAAGCCCCCCGCTTTAGACAGCGGAGGGCTTGAGCCATTACAGCTTGGGTGCGTTCTTGATGATCTCAGCAAACTTCTTCTGAACATCGGCAGGTTTTACATCCGGGTTCGAGAAGAAATCGGTCAGCAAGTCACCAATCTGCGTCAGCGAGTCACCGTCAAGCATCTGACGGTCAGACGGCAAGGTGGTGGTGCTGTGATCAAGGATTTCCAGACCCTTCTTCATGCAGTCATTGGCTGCGGAAAGATCAACGTCCGCGCGAATTGGCAATGACCCCTTCTTCAAGTTGAAAGCAACCTGCACCTTTGGATCAACCAAGGTGTGAGCCATGCGGAGCTGAGCCGCTGCCAGTTCCGGATCTTTGACCTTGGGGAAATAGAACACGTCACCACCCGTATCGAGTGCAGGCGCAAGTCCCAAGCCTGGCAAACAATCATAGTCCTTGCCAGCTACCATCTTGGCGACCTGGAATTCACCGCCCGACCAGTCGCCCATGATATTTGCGGCGGCCTTGCCGTTGATCACAAGGGCCGTAGCTTCGTTCCACTGCTTGGTGATGGCCTTGGGGTCAACCAACGTACGGGCAACACCGATCTGGTCAAACACCTTGGTGAATTCTGGGCCCGAAGCGAGATCAACGTCACGCCCCTTCATCACTTTCACATAGTTATCAACGCCAGCGAAAGCGATGATCAGGTCGTTGGCCAACAACCGCACAGCCCAGCCTTGGGCGAGTGCGAGTGGCTGAATGCCCTTTTCCTTGAGCTTTGGTGCATCAGCAATCAGGTCATTGATGTTCTTTGGCGGCTCCATCCCGTTGTCAGTGAAGACTTTCCGGTTGGTCCACAGCCACTGGGCGGAATGCAGGTTCACTGGAACGCAGTAAACCTTGCCGTCAATGGTGCAAGAATCCAGCTGGCTCTTGGGGCGCAGAATCTTGGCCCAGTTTTCCTTGGTGGCAAGATCCGTCAGGTCGGTCAACAATCCGGCCTTGGCCATTTCGTCGGCATCATGGCCGGGGTTGAACTGTGTGGCACCCATCGGGTTGCCGCCTAAAATACGAGACATCATGATGGGACGTGCAACGTCGCCGGAACCTGCGATGGCGCCATCAACCCAATGATCGCCAGAGGCATCAATCGCCTTGGCGAACTCAGCAACAGCGGCAGCTTCGCCACCAGACGTCCACCAATGCGTCACTTCAATATCGGCGGCCTTGGCAGCTCCGGCGGCAAACAGCGAAGCTGAGAATGCCAATGTGACCGCAAATTTTTTCAGGTTCATGTTAGTTTCTCCCTTGTCGTTTTTTATTGGTCTGAAAAAACTAACTCAAGATATTGAAATTTGCAACGTTTCAAATTTGTTTTTTTTGGACCGCATACTATTGCATTGCAACATAGTTTTTGCAGTATTGAAACGATTCAGAAAACCTCTATGGTTCTGTGATGGTTGAAAATTCTGACAAGCGACCGACACTGCGTTCGCTGGCGCAAATCACCGGTTTGGGGGTTTCCACGGTGAGCCAGGCTCTGCGTGACAGCCCGGAGATTGCCATTGAAACGAGGAAGCGCGTACGCCTTGCAGCGCAACAAGCAGGCTACCGCCCGAACCGCGCCGGTGTGCGTCTGCGCACGGGCAAGAGCAATGTGATCACCGTGATCCTCAATCCACAGGATGGGGGCTCGGGCTTCTTTTCCAATATGATCTACGGCATCTCGGATGCCTTGCCGGGCACCAGCTATCATTTGGTCGTAACTCCCTACTCGCTTTCTGACCCTATGGCGCCCGTGCGCTATGTGGTGGAAACAAACTCGGCCGATGGCGTGATTATTTCCCGTACCCAACCTGATGATCCGCGTGTGCGCTATCTGGTTGAAAATTCCATGCCCTTTGCCACGCATGGCCGGACAGACATGGGCATCACTCATGCCTATGTGGATTATGACAATGAGGCCTACGCCAACAGGGCCGTGAACCTTCTGCACAACAAGGGCCGAAAGCGCGCCGCCCTGATCGGCCCTCCTCCGGTGCTCACCTATTATCATCACACGCTCGACGGCTTTGAACGGGGCTTGGCGGAGACCGGCATGTCGGGTTTCGTGGTGAATTCTGCCAATTCCGATTCGAGTCTGTCAGATTTGCGCGCCGCTGGTTTGCAATTGGCAACGCGACGCGACGCGCCAGATGCCATCGTATGCACCTCATCAAGCATCGCCCTGGCGCTGATCGCAGGTCTCAAAGATGGCGGCAAGGAGATTGGCGTTGATTATGACCTCGTTGCCAAACCCGTTGGCGAGATGGTGGGTCTGGCCCAGCCAAAGATTATTGCCGTCGGCGAGGACTTCAGACAGACTGGAAAAGACCTTGCCCAAATGCTGATGGCGCGCATCGACGGGGTAAGCCCCGACAAGCTGCAAAAGCTTCATGCACCCTTTGAAAACAACTAGTCCGGTAAAAATTCAATTTGTCATACAAGACTTGCGTCTCACCCCATTATTTCCCATAAGCTGGTCGCCAAACACGCGACGAAAAGGGAGAGAAAAATGACCAGCCAAGTCCAGCCGAAACCTGCCAAGGGCATTTTGCCGGTCGCGCCGACGATTTTCACTGACACTGGTGCCGTAGATCTGGATGGCCAGGCCCGCACCATGGACTTGATGGTTGACCAGGGCGTGGACGGCATTTGCATTCTCGCTAATTTCTCGGAGCAATTCCTCCTCACCGACGAAGAGCGCAAGGTTCTGGCAGAGACCTGCCTGAAAAAAGTGGCAGGGCGCGTTCCAGTCACTGTCACCTGCTCACATTTTTCAACCAAGATCGCATCTGACCGCTCCAAACACTCCGCAGACCACGGTGCCGCGATGTTGATGTTGATGCCTCCCTATCACGGCATGGGCCTTCAGGCCGATGAAGACGGAATGATTGAACACTTCGCAGCGATTGCAAAGGCCTCAGGACTGCCCATCATGGTGCAGGATGCACCGTTGAGCGGTGTCAGGCTTTCTGTCCCCTTCCTCGTGCGTCTCG
>JBDSTO010000227.1:0-2981 GCA_039928255.1 Aestuariivirga sp.
CACAACAGACGCCGCTTTCGGGAGCGGTCATTGTTTCAACGCCGCAGGATCTTGCTTTGATTGATGCGCGCAAGGGCCTCAAGATGTTCAACAAGGTCAATGTGCCCATTTTGGGCATCATCGAGAACATGAGCTATTTCATCTGCACAAAATGCGGTGAACGCCATGAGATTTTTGGCCATGGCGGTGCGCGGGCGGAGGCGACAAAACTGGGCGTGCCATTTCTTGGCGAAGTGCCCCTTGATCTTGAGCTGCGGCGTCGCTCAGATTCAGGTGAACCTATCATGGCGACCATGCCCGACAGCCCGCAGGCGCAGACTTATATTGCAATTGCGAAGCAGGTATCACAGGCCTTGGCGATGGGCCAGGGCATGAAACCAGCGCCCACAATCACATTCGGTGCATGATTTACCTGAAAGGAAATGTTAACCTAGTTTGCTCTTTAAGGGAGTTTAGCCTTTTAAGCCGAGGATTCGGCGGAAGTGGGGAAAATTATGTCGCGCCTGATGTCTTTGTTTGGAATCGTTTTGGCGGTTGCTGGCCTGGCTCTGATTTTTCTTTCGGTGGCAGACCCCGGTATGATGCAAGTCTATGGGGTGACACCTGAGGCTGGCGCCATATTGCTGATCGGCGGTGTTTTGGCGCTGGGTCTGGGCGGTGTTATTTCGGCAATTGAAAGCACTGGTTTGGGCGTTGCTGAACCAGTAATCAAAGCATCCAAGGCAGTTATCGCCTCGGACACGAAAGCGGGTGTCTTTGGACGCAAGACCACGGAGGTTACTCCCGTGACTGTTGGTGATGCCGCCGCTGAAACTTCAACGGGCAAAGCGAATATCGCTTCGGTAGCCGATACAATTTCCGCCCTTGAACAAGCAAAGTCGGATCTCAAGACGGCTCTTGGCGGCATGGACGACGTGACGGAAAGCTCCAGTGACGCAACCCCGGTGCCAGACGCCCTCAAGGCAACCCCTTCCAGTGCCCCTGCTGAAGACGCCGCAGAAGGCGAGGACGACCTTTATGTGGTTGAAGAAAAAATCATTCGCGGGCGCCCGTCGCGCATTCTTTCAGACGATACCGTCGAAGCTGAAACGGATGAAGGCTGGATGCGATTTGAGAATCTTGAACACCTCAACGAATATCTGGATTCGGTTGAAGAAGGCCAAGTCTGAGCTTAGTCAGGTTTGCCGCGCCGCATGAGATCATAAGGGTGTTTCCCGCCTGGAAGCGCCCTTATTCTTTCGCGCCAGGCCACCACATGTTCTAACGTTTCAAACGGCAATTCATCACCGTAGAAAAGATAGCCCACCATTGAAAGGTCGGCGATGGTTGGCTTCTCACCCAGCAGAAATTTGCGCGAAGCCAGATGCCCATCCAGAATTTTCATGGAGTTATTGATGCGGCCGCGCAGAAATTCAGTAACCGGGCTTTCGGGCATCTACATCAGGCTGATCATATAACGCAGGGTGGCAATGTAACTAGTGAACTTGTGGTTATCGAATAACGTCCAGCGCAAAATCTCGCGGCGTTCTTCAGCGTTTTTTGCACCAAACTTCCCTGTTTTTTCAGCTAGATAATCAAGAATTACGCCAGATTGGGTGAGCTTCAAATCGCCATCCACCATGACGGGAACTTCACCAAGCTCATTGACCTCGGCGCGGAACTTTGGGGTTCGCGTTTCGCCATTGAAGAAATCAACCGGAATTGGCTTCCAGTCCAGTCCACATAATTCCAGCATGAGGGCGGCCTTGTAGGAATTTCCGCTTTCCCCCATGCCGTAAAGTTGAATTTGCGACATTTCTGGCCCTCGTGCTCGCTTCGGGTTTTGACTAGTGTGGTTGTTCACATAAGCGGATTCTCCATGCAAGACCAGACACACCCAAACCTCGTTGATCCCGTCCTCCAGCGGATAGATGCCAGCCTCAAAACGTCATGCGAGACGTTGTTCGAGCTGATGCGCTTTGCAAGCGTGGGTGCGGATCCCGCCCATCATGGCGAATGCAGAGCAACAGCAGCATGGATCAAAGATTACCTCAGCCAAATGGGCTTTGCAGTTGAGCTTCGTGAAACGACAGGGCAGCCGCTTGTCATTGCTCGTATGCCGGGGCCTGGTGTGCAGGTGCTTTTCTACGGTCACTATGACGTGCAGCCCGCTGATCCCTTGGAGCTCTGGGACACGCCGCCTTTTGAGCCTCGGATGGGAAAGAACGCGTTAGGCCAAGACTGCATATACGGACGTGGTGCCGCTGACGACAAAGGCCAGTTCATGACCTTTGTTGAGGCAACGCGGCATTGGCTGGCCCAGCATGGAAGCCTCCCTTTTGGCCTCACGATCATGATTGAAGGCGATGAGGAGGGGGACGCCTCGCATCTGGACCGGTTCCTGGCCAAGAATGCCAAGGAGTTTCCCTGCGACTTTGCCGTGATCTGCGACACCGACATGTATGACGAGACCACGCCTGCGATCACCACGTCATTGCGGGGGTGCATATCCGAAGAGATTACCATTCAAGGCCCGCGCATTGATTTGCATTCTGGCTATTTCGGTGGACCTGCGGTGAACCCGATCAAGGTTTTGGCCAAGCTTCTGGCGAGTCTGCATGACAAGAATGGCAAAGTCGCTATTTCAGGGTTCTATGATGGCGTGAAGCCGCTGACACCCTCCCAGAAGAAACAGCTGAAGGGTTTGCGCTTTCCTGACAAGGAGTTTTTGGCCGACGTTGGTCTGAAACATTCTGCAGGTGAGAAGGGGCACGGTGTGCTTGAGCAGCTCTGGTCAAGGCCCACGGCGGAGGTCAATGGCATCTGGGGCGGATACACGGCGGTGGGTGCCAAGACGGTCTTGCCCGCGCGGGCTCATGCCAAGCTGACGTTCCGTCTGGTTGAAGGCCAGAAGCCCAGCAAAGTGCGCGCAGCATTTCGCAAGCACGTAAAAGCCCTGCTGCCGAAAGATTGCAAGATCAGTTTCATTTCCGAAGGCGGTG
>JBDSTO010000228.1:0-4354 GCA_039928255.1 Aestuariivirga sp.
ATCATCGTCGTTACCCATGAATCACCTGACCAGAAGAATTCTGATTGGGACTTCGAGATGGCGTCAGCCGTAGGCTATGGCGAGGCCCATGCCGAAGCGCTTGCGAAGAAGATGGGTGGAAAAGGCAAGTACGTTGTTTACGTCGGCTCACTCACTGTGCCGCTCCACAATCTTTGGGCTGATAATGCGATTGCATATTTGAAGAAAAAATATCCTGACATGCAATTGGTGGGCGATCGTTATGGAGTGGCGGAAAGTGCCGATGACAGCCGCAAGACGGCTCTCGACGTGTTGGCTGCCAATCCTGATCTCGGCGGTTTCCTGACATTCGGAAGCCAGGGACCAATTGGCGCTGGCCGAGCAATCGAAGAACAGCATCTGAATGACAAAGTTTCACTTGTGGGCTCATTCTCGCCAGGACAAGGCAGCGCCTTGCTCAAGTCTGGCGCAATTGACGGCGGCTTCATGTGGAACCCCATGGAAGCAGGAAAGGTCTTTGTGACGATCGGCGACTATCTCGCTGGTGGCGGCAAAGTGACCGATGGCATGACGATTGAGGGCTTGGGCGTGGTCCATCCCGATTTTGCCAAGCATGCCATCATCGTGGATGCGTTGCAGCCGATCAACGTTGAAACAGTTGACGGTTTGGCGAAGATGGGACTTTGATCGTAAAACTTTGACAAGCTAGCGCTGAGCCGCAGACTTGCGGTTCAGCGCCAATCTTGCTTCCGACCAACCCATCCTAACCAAAGGCCCGCTATAATGAGCATTGGTGCACTTGCGCCGCAAGTCCAGACTCCGGTGCTATCTCTGCGTGACGTCAGCGTGACATTTGGCGGCGTCAAGGCTTTGCAAAATGTAAGCTTTGAAGTCTTGCCGGGCGAAGTTCAATGCATCGCCGGGGAAAACGGCAGTGGCAAGAGCACGCTGATCAAGGTTATCACCGGAATCTACAAATCAGCACCTGGCAGCCATTTCTCTGTGGCCGGCAATATTGTGGAATCCATGTCTCCCGCATTGGCGCGTGCTGAAGGTGTTGTTGTGATTTGGCAGGACCTGGCCTTGTTTAATGAAATGACCGTCGCTGAAAATATCGGCATCGAGGCGGTATTGGGCGGCGTGCCGCGCGTGGTTGACCACGCTAAGATGCGTAAGGTTGCTCAAAAGGCCTTGGCCAGGCTTGGGTCCGAACTGGATGTTGATGCCCGTCTTGGCACTTTTCCAATTGCCCAGCGCCAGATTGTAGCGATTGCTCGCGCTCTTGTGGGCGAGGCAAAGGTGATCTTTATGGATGAACCAACATCATCCCTCACACAGACCGAGACCAATCGGCTGCTTGAGATTGTGCGAACGCTCTCAGCGCAAGGCATCGCCATTGTTTTTGTGAGCCACAGGCTGGCTGAAGTGTTGGAGATTTCAAGCCGCGTCACTGTATTGCGCGATGGCAAGCTGGTCGGTGTTTATTCTACCGTTGGTATGAACCAATCGCACCTCACCGAACTGATGACCGGAAAAACTTTTGACCAATCCGTGACTGCGAGAGATCATGGCAAAGCCCCGGTCGTTCTCAAGGTCAGTGCGTTGTCGCGAAGTGGCGACTATCATGGTGTTTCCCTGACGATCCGCAAGGGAGAAACATTGGGATTGACGGGGCTGCTGGGCGCTGGTCGTACGGAGCTTGCGCTTTCGATTTTTGGCATGCTGCAACCCGACAGGGGTGAGATTTCAATTGATGGCACACCGTTGCGCCTGCTTTCAAACCGCGATGCTATCAGGGCAGGTATTGGCTATCTTTCTGAAGATCGCCTTTCTCTGGGCTTGATCCAGCAGCAATCCATTGCCGATAATCTTGTCCTTCCCGTGCTTGACAAGATCATCGATCATGGCCTGATCTCATCGCAAAAGAAACACGCGTTGGTCAGCCAGTGGATTGAGGACCTCGCCATCAAGATTGGCCGACCGATTGACCCCATCTCAACACTGTCGGGAGGCAACCAACAACGAGTGGCCATTGCAAAATGGCTGGCGGTGGGCCTGAAGCTTATTATTCTTGATTGCCCCACCGTGGGTGTCGATGTTGGTGCCAGGGCAGGCATCTTTGAAATTGTGCAGAGGCTGGCGAGAGAAGGATTGGCAATCCTTCTGATTTCGGACGAGGTGCCGGAAGTTTATTTCAACGCGGATCGTGTTCTTCACATGAAGGAAGGTCGCATCGTTGCCGAATTTGATCCACGCAAGATCACGCTCGGCAATTTAGAGGCGGAAATCTATGCCTGATTTTAAAATGCCGAAACTTTTTCGCGCCCATCCTACCGAGGCCTGGTTGGTGATTGTTCTTGTATTGATTTCATTTTGCCTTTCCATGACAACCGAGCATTTTTTTACGCTGGCGAATCTCTTCAATCTTTTCAACACAAGCTCAGTCAATCTGATTTTCGCCGTGGGCCTGTTGGTTGTCCTGATCTCCGGCGGCATTGACATCTCTTTTGCGGTTGCAGCTTCCGTTGTCCAATATGTCACAGCCCTTGCCCTCGAGAGCATCGGCGGTGGAAACTGGTTCAGCGGCCTTATTATTGCTGGAACAATCGGGTGCGCCTTGGGGGCGATCAATGCCGCGTTGATCTATTATTTTCGCATCATTTCAATTGTTGTAACCATTGCGACGTTCAACGTTTTCTTTGGCCTGCTGATGTTTTTCACCCATGGTGTTTCAATCTATCTTCTGCCCGAATGGTGGACCCATCGCACTGTTCTGTTTCAATATCAGGAAGCCAACGGGACCTGGGCCGAACTTACTTTGCCGGTGCTGATCATGGCGGCTTGTGCTTTGGCCACCTGGTTTCTGGTGCGCCACACAACGACGGGTCGGCAGCTTTATGCCTTTGGCGATAATCCCGAAGGTGCCAAGAGGCTGGGTATCAACATCGCGGCGATGCATTTCATTGCTTATGGCTGGTTGGGCATTATGGCGGGAATTGGTGGCCTCGTGCAGGTTCATTATGCCCAAGAGGTGGTACCCAACGCTCTGATCGGCCGCGAACTCGACGTGCTTGCCGCTGTCGTTCTAGGCGGGGCGCGGCTGGGTGGAGGCAGGGGCACCGTCTTGGGCTGCGTGCTGGGTGTATTTTTAGTATCGGTAACACAGAATGGGCTTAATCTTCTTGGCGTCTCACCCTACGCCTTCAAGATGATCATCGGTGCCATTATCCTCATCGCCATATCGCTTTCCAACGCTCCGCTGGGGCAAATGTTTGTCAGAGCCAAGCAAAGGTGGCAATCGTGACTGAAGATCTCCATCTCGTAACGGCAAAAGAGAACAACTCGGGTTGGCGCCGGATGCGAGAAAAACTTGGAACCGAAACCATCGGGCTGGCGCTGGCTCTTGTGGCCGTCATTGCTATCTTCAGTTACTTGTCGCCACGTTTTTTTACACTAGCTACTTTTGATTCAGTGGCGTTTCAACTGCCAGAGCTGGGGCTGTTAACGCTTGCCATGTTGATGCCCATAATTTCGGGCGGAATCAATCTTGCCATCGCGGTCACCGCTAATCTCTGTGGGCTAACAGCTGCGTGGATCTTGAAAACGCATGGAGGTCCTGATGCGAGCCTCTTGTCTTTCATACTGGGATCCATCTTGGCAATTGGCGTTGGAACTGCGAGCGGGTTGGTGATGGGGACTGTCATTGCCTATACGGGTGCCCATCCCATCCTTGTTTCGTTGTCGATGATGATCTTTGTTCGTGGACTTGGTGAATTTCTCACCCGGGGCGGAGATATTTCCGGGTTTCCGGATTTCATCCAGCCCCTCGGTCACGGAAGCCTTTTGGGTATTCCCGTGCCCTTGCTCATTCTGCTTGGCGCAGTTTTCGTCTGGCATGTTTTGATGTCACGCACCCGTCTAGGCTTCGGGACCTATATGATTGGTTCTAACATTGAAGCAGCGCGTTATTCCGGCATAAACACCAAATGGACTCTCGTACTGATTTACGCATTGTCGGGAGCCATGTGCGCTGTGGCTGGCATCATTATGATGGCGCGCTTCAACTCAGTGCGCGTCGGGCATGGTGAATCTTATTTGTTGATCACCGTGCTTGCATGCTTTCTTGGCGGGGTTAATCCCTTCGGTGGGTTTGGCAGAGTCGTCTCGGTATTCCTCGCGCTGATCGTCTTGCAACTTCTGTCTTCGGGCCTTAATCTTTTGGGTGCCAGTCAACATTTGGCAACGGCAATTTGGGGCTTATTACTTATTGGCGTTATGATCCTGCGATGGGCATCAGGACAAATCGGCCTCAAGTTTTTAAACCACTGAATCCAGATCTAGATATTCCAAGTGGCCTGCCCAATATTTTGTACCA
>JBDSTO010000229.1:0-7530 GCA_039928255.1 Aestuariivirga sp.
CAGCATTGCGCACGGCAACTTCATTTTGATTGATGTTTACGCCTTCTTCGCATTTGGTTATGCCGTTGTATCATGGCTCACCTTGAGCGAAATTCTGTCAACAAACGCAGGTTCAAACAACCCTTGAATGACTTCCCCCCAGCAACGTCATCCTGGGCGATTGTAACGCCAAGCTACTCGGGCGATTTTGATCTCTGTCGTCTGCTCTGTGACAGCATGGACAAGTTTGTGGTGGGCCCTTGGCACCACTACATCATAGTCGAAAGAGTCGACTTGAAATTGTTTAAACCGCTGGCCGGATTGAACCGCACGATCCTGATCATCGAAGACATATTGCCAAAATGGATTCATCATATTTGGCAGATGCCGTTCTCGCGCCGCCGCAGTCTCTGGTGGTCATGGAAAACCGGCTTCATGGTTGGCTGGCACATCCAGCAACTCGTCAAGATGCAAATGGCATTCGTCCTGAAACAGGATGGTCTCATTCTTTGTGACAGCGACATGTTTTTCGTTAAGCCATTTGATGTGACGAAATTGCACGGTGAAAAAGGTTTCAGGTTTTACCGGACGGATGACGAAATGTCTGAAGCCGATATTTCGAATCCAAAATTTACGCTTTCTGCACTCCGCCAACTTGGACTGCCAACGAATGGCTTTCCCGCTCGCACCTATGTTGATAGCCTCGTCGTCTGGCGCGCAGAAACGGTGCGCGGCATGTGCGAGCACATTGCCAAGATTTCGGGACGCGACTGGCGGGCGAAACTGGGCCGCGATGTCTTCTTGTCAGAATATACGCTCTATGGACTTTACGTTGATCGTGTCGCTGGCCTCTCTGGTTTTGATCCAACGTCTATGCATCTTTGCCGCACCCAGTGGCAGAAGGACGGCGACAAGCCTGTCGAAGTTGATGCCTTCGTCACTCACCTGCCTGAGCCCGTCGTGGCGGTGGCGTTTCAATCCTTTTTGAACCTCGATCATCATCGCCTGCGCTTAGTGTTCGATCGCGCCGTCATCAACCACACGGGTTCATCTTCAACAGCAAAGTGAAAGAAAAACTGTGCTGAAAGGGATCTTATCGATTTTTTGGACGGCCCCGGGCGGCAGGCCCTTTCCTGTCGTCGCTTGCATGTTGCTGGCCAGCCTTGCGGAATTGACCAGCATGGGAGCCCTCGTTCCGCTGGTAGCTCAATTGAGTTCTGATACAGGTGGCCAGAGCAGCTTTCTTGGGCGCACCACAACGGGGGCCCTCGGTGCGGTCGGTATTTCGCCAACCTTCGTCAATCTCCTTTTGGTCGTAGGCTGCTTTCTTGTGTTGAAATCAGTCATTGCCTTCATGGCTCAGCGTTTTGTTGCCGTTTCAGTAGCAGAAGTGGGCGTTCGCATCAGAACGCGGCTGCTGAATTCCATGATGAATGCTCGCTGGTCTTATTTTGTTGATCACAAACCCGGTGAAGTGGCTGCGATGATCACTGCACAATCAACCACCGCTGGTGATGCCTTCAATGCCGTCTCGAGTTTGGTCACCACTTGCATCTCGGCTTTTGGTCTGCTCGTCACGGCATCGCTGATCTCATTGCCACTCGTGGCTTTCTGTTCAATCGCCGTACTGGCACTCGCCCTTCCGCTCTACTACATTCTGCGGCGTGCGCGACAATCAAGTGACCAGCAATGGCGGGCCGCATCGGCATTGACCTCCGGCATCCAAGATGTTGTCAACAACATGAAGCCGTTGAAGTCGATGCAGCGCCAGCAAACCTTTTTGCAGAGTTTCGCCCGCGGCATCCAGGCCTTGCGCAACACTCAAGTTCAGATGGTTGTAAGTCGCCACGCGATTTATAACGGCCAAGACATTCTGGGCGCCGTCATGGTGCTATCGGGGGTTTTCGTCAGCGTTGTTTATTTGAAAACGCCTGTGTCGCAAATGCTGGTCGTGGGCATTTTGTTTTATCAGTTGGTGGACGTCATCAAGCGCATCCAACTCAGCCTTCAAGATGCCAACATGGCGGCCTCTGCCTATTACAGCGTGCTGAAGACAATCGACTATGGCGACAGTCAGAAAGAACCAGATTCGGGCCGTGACCAGCCGACTTTGCGGAAATCAATTCGTTTCGAGAAGGTGGGTTTTTCTTATGGTCTCAAAAAGGTTCTGGATCATGTTGATCTCGAAATTCCGGCCAACAAAATTACGGTGCTCATTGGTACATCGGGGTCAGGCAAGACCACTTTGATCGATCTCATCATCGGCTTTTACCAGCCGGCGTCTGGGCGGATCCTTGCTGACAATATTGATCTCAAAGACATCCATCTTTCTGATTGGCGCAAGATGATCGGCTATGTCCCTCAGGAACTCACCATGCTGCGGGGTTCAATAGCTGACAATATCACGCTGGGTGATGAGAACATCACGGATGGAGATGTAAAAAAGGCGTTGCAGCTCGCTGGTGCCTTGGCTTTCGTGGAAGAACTGCCCAATGGAATTGCAACTGACATCGGCACCATGGGTGCCAAATTGTCGGGTGGTCAGCGTCAGCGCATTTCGCTTGCTCGCGCACTCGTTCATAAGCCGAGCCTTCTGTTGCTCGATGAAGTTACCAGTGCCTTGGACGATGCCAGCGAAGCAGAGATTTGCAAGAACATTGAGGCTCTCTCCGGAGCTCTCACCATTGTTGCTATCACCCATAAGCCTGCCTGGACGTTGATTGCTGATCGTGTCTACCGCATCAATAAGGGCAAGGCCGTGTTGAATAAAAAACCTAAGATTTGATCAGGCCGCCTTGACGGGCGCACCTGAATATCATGGAACGAGAGAGACCAAGACGATGTATGACCTTTTTATCCTGGGCGGTGGCGTCAACGGCACAGCGATTGCCCGTGATGCTGCGGGCCGCGGCCTGAAGGTGTTTCTCGCAGAACAACGCGATCTCGCCTCGGGCACGTCCTCTGCGTCAACCAAACTCATCCATGGCGGTTTGCGCTATCTCGAAACCTATGAATTTCGGCTGGTGCGCGAGGCTTTGATTGAGCGTGAAGTTTTGCTCAATGCTGCACCTCACATCATTTGGCCTTTGCGCTTTGTGCTACCTCACCATGCCGGCTTGCGGCCGCGCTGGCTGATACGACTTGGCTTGTTTCTCTATGACCACCTGGGCGGCCGAAAGATCTTACCGGGAACCCGTTCAATCAATTTTGCGAAAGACATTACCGGCGAAGCATTGAAGCCGGAGTTTACACATGGCTGGGAATATTCAGATTGCTGGGTGCAGGATGCACGGCTCGTGGTGCTCAATGCAATTGATGCCCGCGAAAAAGGCGCTGAGATTCGTACTCGCACTAAGGTCACAAGCGCCAGCCGGACTGCTCAAGGCTGGGATGTTGTGCTGGAGAGCGGCGAAACCATTCAAGCGAGAATACTTGTGAACGCGGCGGGCCCATGGGTGAGCGAAGTCTTGAGCACGATCGTTCGCCAGAACGAAGCCGCAAAAGTGCGTCTTGTCAAGGGCAGCCACGTTGTGGTGGGCAGGCTCTATGATCACGACCGATGCTATATTTTCCAGAATGGCGATGGTCGCATCTGTTTTGCCATCCCCTATGAGGGGAAATTCACGCTGATCGGGACAACCGATCTTGATTACAATGGCGAACTGGGCAGCGTCGAAATCTCCGAAGATGAGATCGACTATCTGTTGAAATCAGTGAGCGAATATTTCAACCGCCCCGTCCGGCGCTCGCAGGTTAAGTGGTCTTACGCGGGCATCCGCCCGCTTTACGATGATGGCGCAACCCAAGCCCAGCAGGCGACGCGCGAGTATGTATTAAAACTCGAAGGTGCCGCAGGTGAATCGCCGATGCTGTCGGTGTTCGGCGGCAAGATTACCACCTCGCGAAAATTGGCAGAGGCAGCGCTGGAAAAGTTGGCACCATTTATCCCTCAGGCAAAGCAGCCATGGACGAAGACCGCGTTTTTGCCCGGTGGTTTGGAATACTCAAAATCCGATGCTTATCTGGCGGACATGAAAAAACGCTTCACCTTTCTCAAACCACAAATCGTCGAGCGTCTCTATCGCGCCTATGGCAATCGCATGGAGTTGATTTTGAAAGATGCGCGCTTTGCCAGCGATCTCGGCAAGTTCATTGGGCCTTTGAGCGAAAGCGAACTGCAATATCTCATTGATAATGAGTGGGTGACAAGTGCCGATGATGTTCTCTGGCGCCGGTCCAAACTTGGGCTTCACATGAAGCCCGATGAGATCACAGCGCTGCAAAGCTATTTCTCGGCCAAGGCAAAGCCAAAGAAAAAAGTAAAGGCTTGAGCCATGGCGGATTTCCTCTTGGCAATTGATCAGGGCACGACATCAACCCGCGCCATCGTCTATGACAAGAAGCTCAATCCCAAGGCCGCTGCGCAAAAGGAATTCAAACAATTCTTTCCGGCTTCGGGCTGGGTGGAACATGATCCAGAAGAAATCTGGGCCAGTGTCGTTTCCACATGCCGCGCCGCCCTCCGCAAATCCAAAATTCAAACATCAGACATCCGGGGTATTGGCATCACCAATCAACGCGAAACCATTGTGTTGTGGGACCGCAAATCCGGCAAGCCCCTGCACAAGGCAATTGTTTGGCAAGACCGCCGCACCGCTGAAATTTGCGCGGGCCTGAAAGCGCAAGGGCTCGAGCCAGACTTTACTGCAAAAACCGGCCTGTTGCTTGATCCCTATTTCTCCGGGACAAAACTCGCGTGGCTTCTTGATCATGTGAAGGGCGCCAGGGGACGAGGAGAAAAAGGTGAACTTTGCGCGGGCACAATCGACACGTTCCTCATCTGGCGGTTGACCGGTGGTAAGGTTCACGCCACTGACGCCACCAATGCCTCGCGCACGTTGCTGTTCAACATTCACACTGGGCAATGGGATGAAGACCTGCTTCGCATTCTGAAAATTCCGCGCGCCATTCTGCCGGAAGTAAAAAATTGTGCCGATGACTACGGCAAAACTGACAAAAAGCTTTTTGGGGTTGAAATCCAGATTGGCGGCATTGCGGGCGACCAGCACGCTGCCTTGATCGGCCAATCCTGCTTTCAGCCTGGCATGATGAAATCAACTTACGGAACGGGCTGCTTTGCGATGTTGAACACGGGTGAAAAGCCCGTACCTTCGCAGAACAGGTTGCTCACCACGATCGCCTATCAATTGAAGGGCAAACGCGCCTATGCGCTCGAAGGTTCAATCTTTGTGGCAGGTGCTGCCGTGCAATGGTTGCGCGATGGATTGCAACTTGTGACCAAGGCTTCTGACACGGGGACTCTCGCCCAATACGCTGATCCCGCTCAAAACGTCTATCTCGTGCCGGCGTTTGTTGGCTTGGGTGCTCCTTATTGGAACCCCAACGTGCGCGGTGCAATTTTCGGCCTCACCCGTGCCACTACAAAAAAAGAATTGGCCAAGGCCACCCTGGAATCAGTGTGCTTCCAGACGCGCGATCTGCTTGAGGCCATGAAAAAAGATTGGCCCGAAGCGCGTTCAACCATTCTCCGCGTTGACGGGGGAATGACGGCATCCGATTACACCATGCAGGCCTTGGCTGATATTACGGGTGCACCCGTAGACCGGCCTAAAAATTTGGAATCAACCGCCTTGGGTGCCGCCTATCTCGCGGGCCTTCACGTTGGCCTGCTCCCAGAGCCAGAGAAATTTGCAGAGCAATGGAAGCGTGAGAAGACGTTCAAGCCCAAGCTGAAAGTCGAATTGCGCGAAGCGAAATATAAGGGCTGGCTTGATTGCGTCAGGAAGTTGCAAGCTTGAGTTAGGGCGCTCGCCCGATCAAACGATCTTCCATTCATGTTCGAGAATAGCCGTCTTCTCAAACATCTTTGAGGCGGAGCAATATTTCTCCGCCGACAGCTTGATGGCGCGTTCAACAGCGGCTGGCTTTAAGTCAACGCCCGAAAATGTGTAGATCAGTTTCACCTTGGTGAAGACCTTGGGATCTTCATTGGCCCGTTCTGCCTCCATCGAAACTTCGCACGCAGTGACCTTCTCGCGCGACTTTTCCAAAATCATCACAACGTCAAACGCCGTGCAGCCCCCAAGCCCGAGCAACATCATTTCCATCGGACGAAAGCCAATATTGCGACCGCCCGCTTCCGGCGCACCATCCATAACCACGCTGTGGCCCGAGCCTGATTCCCCCACGAACGCCCGGCCATTGAGCCACGTCACTTTTGCTTTCATTTAAAACTCCCAATCACATTACCTGCCCGGCATGCAGAATAACCAACGGCCATCTCGCCGTCACATTGAATTTGCGTGGAATCGTTTTGGGCGAGCGAGGGGACTAGTCCAGAACCTTCGCAAGAGCGGAAAACGCCAGTGCGCACAGCCCTAGAAAAAGCACAAGAGACAGGCCTGAGACAATGGCAAAAATCACCTGGGCAGAATCGCCTGTAAAAACAGGAACGGCTCCCCAAAGCCGTTCAAATGCCATTCTCACGGTGATCATCTGGGATGCGTTCTCGAACAAAAGGCCCCAGACTTGCCAGCCTACCGCAGCGAGTGTCGCCAACCAGAAAACTCCGGCGATCAAGGCAAAAACCCGGTTCAGAAGATCAGTCATCTGGCGAATCCTTATCGGCGACTCGTTTAACCGCTGGTTCGGACTCGCGCGATTGTTCCTTGCGGCGTTTAATATTGGCTTTCAAGGCTTGGGCTTCCCGCTTTTTTCGGGCCAAAACACGGTCTGAAAGCGCCTTTTCAGTCATGGTCCAAGGAATAATCCAATGGGTTGCCTAAGGCAAGTAACTGTGGCATGTGTCCGCCGCGATCCGGTTTGCTGCCGTAGCTCAGTGGTAGAGCACTCCCTTGGTAAGGGAGAGGTCGAGAGTTCGATCCTCTCTGGCAGCACCATTTTCTGACATTCATATTTTCAAGATCAGGAACGAAAACCAGTTCTCGTTCGATGATCAAAAGCAATCCAGTCACCATGTTCTGAACAATGATGCCAAGTGGCAGGTTGCAACTGGCTGTCTTGAGCAAGTGTGCGATTGACTGGCACTTCTGCGAACTCTGTTTCGCTCAGGGTTACAATTTCCATAAGCTGGGAGCCCTGGCCATAATAGCTCTCGCTCGTCTGCATCAACCTGAAAATCCTGCCCCGCGCGTCTTTGGTGAAATAGCCAGCGTTCCGGCCAGTGCCAAATTTCTTGTCGCCATAAAGTTTCCTCGTGTTGACCGGGTGCGGTGAAAAATCGCCTTTCAACAAATTGTCTGTGAAATAGATTTCAAGATGTCTTTGCTCATCTGTTTCGCGCACGGACGTTAAAAGCCACCATTTTTTATCGTGGAAGATGACCATGCTGTCGGCAGCATCTATACCAGTTAAGATCGTTCGGAAAAGCGTCCATCGCTCTGGCCACTGTTCGCATTTATAGAGATCAATCGACAGGCGTCCGCAAGTTTCCGGGATCATGTAGAATGAATTCGACTGTTTGAACACGAGCGGGAATGACGCGTGACATTCAATACGCGACGATGCGCC
>JBDSTO010000230.1:0-4209 GCA_039928255.1 Aestuariivirga sp.
AAATATTCATCGCACCATTTCTTGTATTTGGTGTAGTCGGCCACCGCGTGTTTTGAACATGCGTCCTTCATCGCAGCATGGAAATTTTGCGCGTCAGCGTCTTCCTGCGTGCGCCGCGCGTTGAGGACCGGTGTCAAATCAGCGCCGCCACCGAACCAGGCTTTTGATGTGACGACAAAGCGCGTGTTCATGTGAACGGTTGGCACGTTTGGATTTACCGGATGAACAATCAGTGAAATGCCCGATGCCCAAAAACGCGGGTCTTCCTCCGCTCCCGGTATCTGCTTTCGAAACTCAGGCGAGAATTCGCCGTGAACCGTGGAGCTGTGCACGCCTGCTTTTTCAAAGAGCTTGCCGTGGAGCAGGGCCATGGTGCCACCGCCGCCATCACCCGCACGGACCCACGGCTTTTTTGAAAACCGGTGGGCGGACTTTCCACCAGCTAGTTCGTCCTCAAGATTCTCAAGCGTGTTGATGATCTGGCCCTGCAGGGTTTCAAACCATTGGCGGGCAGAGGCTTTGCGCTGATCGAGGAGGGCGTTGGTCATGGCTGCAATTTGCGGGTGAAAGGTTTTTTGCTCAAGGGGCAAATTCGCCCGTGGCGAATTGCCCGGTCTGGCGCAGAGCTTCACCCGTCACCATGCTTGCCGCCATCGCGACATTCAATGAGCGCAAGCCCGGTTTCATTGGGATCACCACGCGGTGCGCGACGGCATCATGGACCGATTGCGGAACGCCCGCACTTTCGCGGCCAAAAAGCAGAATGTCATTGGCTTCAAAATGGAATTGCGTGTGGGACAGTGCGGCTTTGGTTGACAAAAGTACCAAGCGGCGATGCTCGTTTGCGGCCTTGAAAGCATCCCACGATGGGGCGTGCTCCAATTCCAGCTTGTCCAAATAATCCATACCCGCGCGACGCCAGGCAGAATCGGTTGCGACAAAGCCTGCGGGTTCGATGATTGTCAGTTTCATGCCGAAACAAGCACACATCCTCGCGATGGTTGCGGCATTGGGGGCAATATCGGGTTGGTAAAGGGCAATTTCGATCATAATTTCCAATATTTATGCCTGTTTTGCGCGTTTCCGAAAAGGGATTTGATCTGCGACAACCTATGGCTAGACTTAAAGTGCAGCCAATGCCAAAACGCGAGTCATTTGGGGCAATTTGTCCGGCTTTCGATGAGGGTGGAACTATCGTGTCAGCAGCTGTGGAAACCGACGTAAACAGGCGCGATTTTCTTTTTCTGGCCACGGGTGCCGTGGCTGGTGTGGGGGCGGCCCTGACGGCATGGCCTTTTATTTTCCAGATGAATCCTGATGCCGCCGTTCTGGCCCTGGCTTCAATCGAGGTGGAATTGGGCTCGCTCGCTGAAGGCCAGGAAGTGATTTTGAAGTGGCGTGGCAACCCGGTGTTTGTGCGCCACCGCAACAAGGCTGAGATTGAAGCCGCAAAGGCCGTCAAAATGACGGAACTGAAAGATCCGATTTCGCGCAATGCCAACATCAAGGATGGCCAGGAAGCGACCGACGAAAACCGCGTTGTGGGCGGCAAGGAACAGTTTTTGGTAATGATGGCGGTCTGCACCCATTTGGGTTGCGTGCCGATCGGCGATTCAGGGGAATTTGCCGTGGTTGAAGGTAATGCAAAGTCGGGCGGTTGGTTCTGCCCTTGCCATGGTTCGCAATATGATACGGCAGGCCGCATTCGCAAAGGACCAGCGCCTGAAAACTTGGCTGTGCCTCCTTACAAATATCTCTCCGACACAAAAATCCAAATCGGCTAATCGCGGAAGACGAACATGAGCGGACCCTCAAAATATCAGCCTACCAGTGCCGTTGGAAAATGGTTCCATGAGCGCCTTCCCATCGTGGCCTTTGCCAAAGACCACGCGATGGATTTCCCAACCCCGAAGAACCTCAACTATTGGTGGACGTTCGGTGGCATTCTGGCCGTGATGCTGGTCGTGCAGATCATCACCGGCATTGTGCTGGTAATGCATTACACACCGCATGTTGATTACGCTTTTGCCTCGGTCGAACACATCATGCGCGATGTGAACTATGGCTGGTTGATGCGTTATCTGCACATGAACGGCGCCTCAATGTTCTTTATTGCTGTCTACATCCACATGTTCCGCGGGATGTATTATGGTTCCTACAAGGCACCGCGCGAAGTTTTGTGGATGATCGGCGTGATCATCTATCTCATCATGATGGCGACGGCTTTCATGGGTTACGTTCTGCCCTGGGGCCAGATGAGCTTCTGGGGTGCCAAGGTCATCACCAACCTGTTCTCGGCCATTCCTTTTGTCGGCGATTATGTGACGACTTGGCTGTGGGGAGGTTACTCAGTTGATAACCCGACCTTGAACCGCTTCTTCTCATTGCATTATCTGCTTCCGTTCGTGCTCGCTGGCATTGTGTTCTTGCACATCTGGGCTTTGCATGTTCCCGGCAACAACAATCCAACCGGCATTTCGGTGAAGGGCCCACAGGACACGGTTCCGTTCCATCCTTATTATACGATGAAGGATGGCTTCGCGATCGTTGTGTTCCTGATTTTCTACGGCCTCTTTGTGTTCTACGGCCCGAACTATCTGGGCGATGCCGTCAACTATGCGCCGGCCAACCCGCTTTCGACGCCCGCCCACATCAAGCCTGAATGGTATTACCTGCCGTTCTACGCGATCCTGCGTTCGATCCCCGACAAGCTCTTTGGTGTGATCGCCATGTTCTCGTCGATCCTCATTCTGCTGTTCCTGCCTTGGCTTGATACATCGCGCGTGCGTTCGGGCAAATATCGCCCGATCTTCAAGCTGGAGTTCTGGGTGTTCGCCGCTGTCTGCGTGGCCTTGGGTTATGTGGGTGCGCAACCGCCAACGCCGACGCTGGGCACGGTCGGCCTTATTTTGACGACTTATTATTTCGGCCATTTCATCATCCTGCTGCCTTTGATTGGGCTGCTGGAAACGCCAAAGCCTTTGCCCAGCTCGATCAGCGATGATGTTCTGGCGAAGTCGGCGCATTGAGCAGGAGAATGATGATGAAGAAATTTGCCTCAATCCTGATCGCCGCATCGGCCTTGTTGGGTGCTGCAAGCCTTGCCCGTGCTGAAGCTGAAAAAACTGCCAAGGGTATTTCCTATTCGTTCGAAGGACCTTTCGGCAAGTTCGACAAAGGCCAGCTGCAGCGCGGCTATAAGGTTTACAAGGAAGTCTGCTCGGCCTGCCATTCAATGAAATATGTGGCGTTCCGTAATCTCAGCGATGCTGGTGGACCGGGCTTTACCGTTGAACAAGTGAAGGCTCTTGCTGCCTCATTCAAGGTTGCCGATCTTGATGACAAGGGTGCGCCTTCTGAACGCAATGGCCTTGCCTCCGATTACTTTCCCTCGCCATTCCCCAACGAGGCTGCAGCCGCTGCCACCTATGGTGCTGCACCACCTGACTTGAGCCTTATCACCAAGGCGCGCGAAGGCTGGCACGGCACGTTCAACCAGCTGTTGAATGGCATTGGTGGACCGCAGTATGTCTATTCGCTGCTTACTGGCTATGAACAGGTGCCAACCGAATTGGCCGCTGAACAAAAGGCCAATGGCAAATATTACAATCCTTATTTCGTCAATGGCATCTGGATTGCCATGCCACCTCCGCTGACCGATGGTCAGGTGACGTTTGACGATGGCGCCCCCAACAAGGTCGACGACTTGGCGCGCGACGTTTCAGCATTCCTCGCCTGGACGGCTGAACCAAAAATGGAAGAGCGCAAGCAAACCGGCTTTGAAGTGATGATCTATCTCGTTCTGCTTGCCGGGCTGCTTTACGCGGTGAAGAAGAAAATCTGGGCCAGCGCCCATTGATCTGACATAAATTTTTTCAAAGCCCGGTTTGCAGCCGGGCTTTTCATTTCAGGGGAACCCCGCATGACAAGGACTGTTCTTGGAATTATCGGCGGCTCTGGCGTTTATGACATTGCGATGGAAGGTGCCCGCTGGGAGCGCGTTGAAAGCCCTTGGGGCCAAGCTTCGGACGACGTGCGCCGGGGTAGCATCGGTGGACTTGATGTGGTGTTTCTGCCCCGTCATGGGCGAGGCCACGTGTATTCCCCCTCGACCATCAACTACCGCGCCAACATCGACGCGATGAAGCGCTGTGGTGTGACCGACATCTTCTCGCTGTCGGCAGTCGGTTCTCTGCGTGAAGAGCTGCC
>JBDSTO010000231.1:0-3438 GCA_039928255.1 Aestuariivirga sp.
GCATAGGGCAACATCACGCAATGAACGCGCGCTGCACCCAGCGCATCAACGGCCATAGCGGCAACGACGGCAGAATCGATCCCGCCTGACATGCCCAACACCACGCCGGGAAAGCGGTTCTTGTCCACATAATCTCGAAGTCCCAGAACACATGCCTTCCAGGTTTCTTCCTCGTTTTCAGGAAGCTTGGCGAAGCTGCCCTTCTCCATGGACCATCCATCAGCCCCGCGCGTCCAATGGGTGAGGGCAATCGCCTCTTCAAACATCGGCATTTGCAGGGCGAGCGAACGGTCGCCATTTAAGACGAAGCTTGCGCCATCAAACACCAACTCGTCCTGTCCACCCACCTGATTAAGATAAGCCAACGGCAATCCAGTTTCGGTGACACGCGCCACGACGAGATTGAGGCGCACGTCATCCTTGTTGCGCTCAAACGGAGAACCGTTGGGCGAGAGCAGAATTTCAGCGCCGGTTTCGGCCAGGGTTTCGCAAGTCTCGGATGTCCAGATATCTTCACAGATTGGAACGCCGATGCGAACGCCCTTGAAGTTTATGGGGCCGGGAGCCGGGCCTGGCTGAAACACGCGCTTTTCGTCGAACACGCCGTAGTTGGGCAGATCATATTTAAAGCGCAGCGTTTCAATCTTGCCACCATTGAGCAGCGCCACGGCGTTGTGAAGCTTGTCGCCTTCCTGCCAGGGAAGGCCCATCAGGATTGCTGGGCCGTTTTCCGTGTCGCGCGCCAGGTCTTCGACCGCAACTTTGCAGGCGGCAACGAAAGCGGGTCGCAACACCAGGTCTTCGGGGGGATAACCTGAAATGAAAAGCTCGGGGAACAGCACAAGGTCTGCACCCTGGGAATCGGCCACGGCCTTGCGGGCCTTGGCCAGATTGGCCGAAACCGCACCCACAGTGGGGTTCAATTGGGCGAGTGCAATGATGAGTTTGTCAGACATGGCGGGGTCATAGCCCGTTTCAGATATTCTTGCAAAACCAGCCTTGCAATATGAGGGTTAAAACGCCAAATTCGCTGCAACAATTTCAGGAGGTTCCCATGCGTCTCGATGGTCAACGCGAAAGCAGCAACGTAGAAGACGATCGCTCGGGCGGCAGTTCCTCCGGCTTTGGCGGTGGTGGCTCCAGCATGGCGGGCGGTGGCATTATTGGCCTTCTGCCCCTGTTGATCAGAGGCATCGGCCTAAAGGGCGTCATCATTCTGGCGGTTGTCTATTTTGGCCTCAAATTATTTACCGGCATTGATCTCATCAATATTGTGAATGGCGGTGGGGGCGGCATTTCCATGCCTGATTCCACGCAGATTCAGCCGCAGGCGACGGATGCAGGCTCGCTCAATGGCAACAACTCAACCGGGGCTGATGTCACGGGCGATTCGGGCAAACAATTTGTCTCAAAGATTTTAGCCTCGACCGAAGATACCTGGGGCAGCATTTTCCAAAGCATGGGCAAGCAATATCACCAGCCCAAGCTGGTGTTGTTCTCGGGCTACACGCAATCGGGTTGTGGCACGGCGCAATCGGCATCCGGCCCATTCTACTGTCCCCAAGACCAGAAGGTTTATATTGATCTCTCCTTTTATCAGGACATGAAGACCAAGCTTGGCGCACCCGGTGACTTTGCGCAGGCTTATGTTGTGGCCCATGAAGTTGGCCACCACGTTCAGAATGAACTTGGCATTGCCGATCAGGTTGACCAGCAGCGCCAGCAGGCCACTGAAATTGAATCGAACAAACTTTCCGTGAAGCTTGAACTTCAGGCTGATTGTTTCGCCGGCATTTGGGCCACGGCGGCGGATGCCCAAAAACATATTCTGGAGAGTGGTGACATTGAAGAGGCCTTGAACGCCGCCAGCCAGATTGGTGATGACCATCTGCAAAAGCAAAGCCAGGGCCGCGTCGTGCCAGACAGCTTCACCCATGGCACGTCGGCGCAGCGTGTGCGCTGGTTCAAAGCGGGGCTTGCTGCCAAATCTTTGAGTGATTGCGACACGTTCAGCGCTTCCAGCCTGTAAATCCTGGCTTCACGTTTGATTCACCACCCTGTTTAAGGTCGGCTTTGCCATATCTTGAGGTCGGGCAACGCGCGGACCTGCCATTTACCCTTGTTGAGCCTCGCTGTTGCTAAATAGCCTCAAGGGAGTGGGTTTCAAATGCAGACGCGATTTGTTGATGGTGCAGTTGCCCAACGCTTGTTGAAAGTGGCGGATTTTGCGGTGCTGGGTTTTGGCGCTCTGCTTATCAGTTTGCGCTCAATTGTCAGCGAAGATCCTGCTGCTTCAATCGCAATCGGATTTTTCGCATTGACGCTGGCATTTCTCTGCCTTGTCTTGTTGCGGTCCCTCAAGCTCTATGAACCTGCCTATCTGGCAACGGCGGCCACCTCGGCCAGCTTTTCATTTGGTGTCGCGGTTATCTCTGGCCTGGGGCTTCAGGTATTGGCTGGCTATACAGGCCTTCACCTCTCCGGGTTTTGGTCTACGCAATGGCTGATGCTGTGCGGTGTCTATTTTTCTCTCAGTCGTGTGGCGGTTCAATTGTGGGCAAGGCCCCTCTTGAAGGCCGGACGTTTCCGCCGCCGCATTGCGGTTGTGGGTGGCGGCAAAGCTGCTGAAGAGGCGATAACCATTCTTGAAGATTCAAAAGGCCTCGATATTGAAATCGTCGGCCTCTTTGATGACCGCTATGACAATCGCAGCCCCGATTCCATCCGCAAACACCAGAAGCTCGGCAAGATTACTGAACTTGCCGACTATGCGCGCAACCAGCGTGTTGACCTTATCGTTGTCGCCATCCCCATCACGGCGGAACAGCGCTTGTTGCAGATTTTGGATCGTCTGTGGGAATTGCCTGTCGATATTCGCATCAGTGCAGCGGCATCGCAGCTCAAATTTTCGCGCCATTCTTACGCCTATCTTGGCGACCTGCCGCTCTTGTCGGTGTTCGATCGTCCCTTGAGCAGTTGGAACCAGTTCCTGAAAGATGCTCTGGATAAAACAATTGCGCTACTGGCACTCATTGCTCTTTCACCCGTCATGGTAGCTGTGGCCATTGCCGTGAAGCTGGAGAGCAGGGGCCCCATTATTTTCAAGCAGAAGCGCTTTGGCTTCAACAATAAGCTGATTGAAGTTTATAAATTCCGCTCAATGTATACGGACCGGGCTGATGCGTCGGCCACGAAGCTGGTGACCAAGGATGATCCGCGGGTTACCAAAGTTGGTCGTATCATTCGCAAGACATCGCTGGATGAGCTGCCACAGCTGTTCAACGTTCTGAAGGGTTCACTCTCGCTTGTTGGCCCACGCCCCCATGCGACTCAGGCCAAGGCGGCCGGTGGACTTTACGATCAGGTGGTTGAAGGCTATTTCGCGCGTCACAAGGTTCGGCCTGGGATTACCGGCTGGGCGCAGATCAATGGCTGGCG
>JBDSTO010000232.1:0-5438 GCA_039928255.1 Aestuariivirga sp.
ATGGCGAGGCTGGCTGTCGTCCATCCTCTTTCGCGCGCAAAGGATTTGAACTTTTCAACCCGCTGAAGGTTGAAACCAAAGTTCGGCTCCTTAAAACGCGGGATGCCTGTGCGGAAATCTGAAGCTGGAAGTTTTGCGGGTTCAACCCCCACATCGGAAAACATGCCGCGCCCCACCGGTGAAAACGCCACCAGCGTTGTCCCCAGCTTCTGGCAGAGTTGCTTCATGCCGAGCTCGGGCAACCTCGTCCACAGTGAATATTCATTTTGCACCGCAGCCACCGCATGAACCTTAGAGGCGCGCTCCAGCGTGGCCGGGGAAATTTCAGAAAGGCCAATGCCGCCGATTTTTCCTTCGCGCACAAATGCAGCCATGGTGCCCATCACATCTTCAATGGGAATGTTGTGATCGCGGCGATGGACATAATAAAGATCAACCCGCTCCACGCCGAGCCGCTTCAATGAACCCTCAAGGCATTCACGCATAAAGCCCGCTGCGTTGCTCACGCCGCGCGGGTTAGGATTAATGCCGCCCTTGGTGGCGATCGAAAAGCGCTTGCGGGCGCCGGGATTTTTGGCGAGATATTCTCCGATCATGGTCTCCGACGTGTAAGGCCCATAGATCAGCGCAGTGTCAATGTGCGTCATGCCCACGTCCAAGGCCTTGTCCAGAGCGCGATGGCTGGTGGCTGTGTCGGTCGGTCCGAATATGCCGCCAAAGCTCATGGCGCCCAAACCCACCTCGCCCACCAGAGGCCCATTTTGGCCCAAACGCCGCTGTTTCATGTGTCTTGCATTCCCGAATGTTGATTTTAGCGAGTGTAAAGGCTAGCTCCAGCGCATGTCCACAATCGTTCGCTTCGCCCCCTCGCCCACAGGCCGCATTCATATCGGCAATGCACGCGCCGCATTGCTGAATTGGCTCTTTGCCCTGAAAACCGGCGGCCAATTCATCTTGCGCTATGACGACACCGACACGGCCCGCTCCACCCAGGAATTTGCCGATGGCATTGCCACCGACGTGGCCTGGCTTGGCATCAAGCCCTCGCGCGTTGAATGGCAGTCCAAACGCTTTGGCCGCTACGACAAAGTGGCGGCTGATCTGCGCGCCCGTGGCTTTCTTTACCCTTGCTACGAAACCGCTGACGAGCTGGACCGCCGCAGAAAGCGCCAACAGGCGCGTGGCTTGCCACCAGTCTATGACCGCGCGTCTCTAAATCTGACGGCGGAAGAAAAAGCTGCATTTGAAACGCAAGGGCGAAAGCCGCATTGGCGCTTCAAGCTCGCGCAGAAACCGGTGGAATGGAACGACATGATCCGTGGGCCGGTCCATATCGACACGGCCACATTGTCAGATCCTGTGCTCATCCGCGAAGATGGCACCTATCTTTACACGCTGCCC
Organism: Aestuariivirga sp.; assembly: GCA_039928255.1. Classification (GTDB taxonomy): domain Bacteria; phylum Pseudomonadota; class Alphaproteobacteria; order Rhizobiales; family Aestuariivirgaceae; genus Aestuariivirga. Next base: position 1,402 of record JBDSTO010000232.1, read on the forward strand.
TCAGTCATCGATGACATCGACTTTGCCATCACCCATGTCATTCGCGGCGAAGACCATGTTGTAAATACTGCGGCGCAGATTGAAATCTGCAAGGCCATTGGCGGTGCGGTTCCGGCCTATGCCCATTACAGTCTTTTGAATGGTGCCGACGGCAAAGGCCTGTCCAAACGGCTAGGTTCGCTGTCAATCCAGTCCTTCCGTGATGAAGGCTTGGAAGCCATGGCGGTCGTCTCCCATGCGGCCCTGCTCGGCACGTCTGACAACATTCATCCGTGCGCAGATTATCGCGAGCTTGTGGATAACTTTGACTTAGGCAAACTCTCGCGCGCGCCCGCTCGTTTCGATGAAGTTGAACTGCGCGCCTTGAATGCCAAGCTGCTCCATATGCTGCCCTGGGATGCCGTTGCGGATCGCGTCCCTTATGGCAATGAAGCTTTCTGGCTCGCCATTCGTGGAAACATCGAAAAGCTAAGTGATGCAAAGGCTTGGGCCGATATTGTGACTCAAGACATGAAGCCCGAAGTCGCCGTTGAGGACAAGGACTTCATCGCAGCCGCACGTTCCGCTTTGCCAGCAGAGCCCTGGGATGCCAATACCTGGAAACTCTGGACCGAAGCCGTGAAAGCCGCAACGGGACGCAAAGGTAAATCGCTGTTCATGCCGCTGCGCCAGGTTTTGACCGGCCTCGATCACGGCCCCGAGTTGGCCGCCCTGCTGCCCCTCATCGGTCGCGAAAAGGCCCTTGCACGGCTGGGGTAAGGCTGCAAAACTGCTCACATGATTTTAATTGGCCAGTTTGACTCGCCCTATGTGCGTCGCGTTGCCGTAACGCTCAATCACTATCACATGCCCTTTACGCGCAACCCGCTTTCCGTCTTCCGCAACCAGCCTGAGACCCAAGCCATCAATCCCTTGATCCGCGTGCCTTCATTAATCCTCGATACCGGGGAGGTGCTCATCGATTCTGGGGCTATCATCGATCATCTGGATCATGTGGCTGGCCATGTCCGCGCTTTGACGCCGGGCGATGGTCCGGAACGGCGCAAGGTTCTCAAATTTGTGGCGCTTGCAACGGGTGCCATGGACAAGGCCGTAGCGCTTGTCTACGAGCGCAAATTCCACACCGGCAAAATGATTTCAAAAGAATGGGAAGACCGCTGCCATTCGCAACTTGCAGCCACGCTCACCGAACTGGAAAAAAACTGCGGCACGCCGTGGTTCATCGATCTTCACATGACCCAGGCTGATATTTCCATTGGCTGCATGCTGGGTTTTCTCAAACTGCGCGTGCCCGAGGCCTTTCCCACAGACAAGTTTCCCAAGCTTCATGCGCTGTCGCGTCATTGCGAAATGCGCGAAGAATTTGCAGAAGCCCGCATCAGCCCGGATGAAATCTAGGTTCGTTTTAAAGTTCCAGCGGCGGCAGGGAATTTTCCAGCGCAATGATCTGGCCATAAGCGCCGTTGGGCAGAACTGAAAATCCTTCCAGCAAGACCTCTGCGCGCGCCTCGGCCAGTTCAGGGTCGACGAGAGCGGCATGAACCGCGCGGCGCAACGTTGAAACATCTCCTGCCCGCGTCACGAATGGGAGGCCGGGCACCAGCGGCGAACGCGCAATTTCCACCAGCCCCTGCAAATCCTGCGGCCGGTGTTTTCGCGCCAGCCCGACGCACACGGCATCAATCGAACATAGATCAGCACGTCCTTCGCGCACCGCCGCCATGGAATTCAAATGGCCGCCGGATACAAGCGTCGGCGCAAAGAATTCACCCTTCACCGCAAGAGGCGCAAACACGGCCTTCAAAGCGAGATAGCCCGACATTGAATCGCGCGAATTGATCGCCGGTCGGGCACCCTTGAAACTTGCCAGAGGCTCGTTCACACGGGCAAAAACAATCGACCGATAGAACGCGCCTTCGCAGCCGTCAGCCTGATAATGTGGCGTGCCAATATATTGCAACAACCCTTTGAATTCATGCGTGAAAGGATAACCGCACGTCTGACTGAATATGAGCGCAGGGTCACGCCACAATGCATCGTAGGCCTTCTCTCGGGACAACCGGCCAAACAGACCTGCATGCCGCGCCACCCCGGCCCAAAACGCATCGGTCGCCGACCGCACTTCCGGCCAGTCATACATGGGGAGCGAGACCAGACCCTCTGCGGCAATCATGACATCAGCAACGGCTTGTGGACCATGGGTGCAACTCTATAGAATGACTGAGAAATCACAAATGACCCCATGAGCAAATTTTTCTCACGATTGGAATGGCCGACATTGGCATTGATTGCCACGGTCTATGTTGTTTTGGGCCTTCTCGTTTGGTTTCACGCCGGCCTGCCCTGGTGGTTCATTCTTCCCGTCGGGGCCTATGCCGCCTGCCTCCACTCATCGCTGCAACATGAAGCCTTGCACGGCCACCCCACGCGCTCGCGTGTCATCAACGAAGTGCTGGTTTTCATTTCGCCACTGTGCTGGCTGCCCTACACGCGCTACCGCGATTTGCATCTCGCCCACCACAATGATGCCAACCTCACCTGCCCGGTGCGCGACCCTGAATCCTATTATCTGCTGCCCGATGACTGGGCCACCATGCCTGGCGTGAAACGCCAGCTCTTCCAATTTAACAACACCCTGTTTGGCCGCATGTTGATCGGCCCAGCCGTCAGCATCATCCAGTTCTGGACCGACGAGTTTGGCCAGATCATGCGCGGCCGCCGCGACATTATCAAATGCTGGGCAGCGTTTTTCATCTCCAACATTCTCGTTATCGGCTTTGTCCTCTGGGCGGGCATGCCGCTCTGGCAGTATGTCCTGTTGATCGCCTATCCAGGCATTTCACTGGCGCTGGTGCGCAGCTATTGCGAACATCAGGCGGCTGAACAAATCGGCCATCGCACCATTATTGTGGAAGCCTCGCCCTTCTGGTCGCTGCTGTTTTTGAACAACAACCTCCACATCGCCCACCATGAGCGCCCGCAAATCGCCTGGTATAAATTGCCAGAATATTATCGCGCCGAGAAAACCAAGCTTGTCGCACAAAACGGCAATTATCTGATGCAGGGCTATGGCGAAATCTTCCGGCGCTTCTTCTTTCACGCCAAGGAATCTGTGGCTCATCCGAACACCGATTGGCTGAAATCCCATTGACGCCGATTTTCTCAGTCATCATTCCAACCCGCAATCGCCCAGACTTTCTCGCAGAGTCAGTGGCCAGCGTTTTGCGGCAGAACAACGCCAACCTCGAATTGCTGGTCGTCAATGACGGCGACCCGTTGCAAGCAACCTTCAGCGATCCGCGCGTGCAAGTTCTGGACAATCACAAACGCGGCGCGGTCCCTGCCCGCAATCTGGGTCTCGCCGAATCCAAGGGCAAGATCATCGCCTTCCTCGATGATGATGACATCTGGATTGATGACAGCCATCTCGAAAAATCGGCGCATGCCCTCACGAAAACGAATGGCTTTTATTTCGCCAACGGCCTCATGGCCTTTCCTGATGGCACCATGCGCGATTTTTCCCAGTCGGCCACAGCCATATCGCTCGAAAAAGACAACACCATTCTGATTTCTGCAGTCTGCTACAGCAAAGCCTTGCATGACGAGCTGGGGACGTTTGATGAGTCCATTCCCTATTATTGGGATTGGGATTGGTATCTCCGCGTCGCCCGTTCAGGCGCCCCATTGCATCATCAGACAATGCCTGCCGTCTCGATCAGGGTTCATGCCAATAACATGTCTGGCACCGCCAATGCGCGGGCGCGGCAGGAAAATCTCGACCGCTTATGCGCCAAACATGGGTTGCAGAAGATTGTCCTCAAATCTCACATAGACTTCGTGTGATTTTCCCAAAGTATTGATTTAAAGGGAATAAAAAGACGACAAACAGTTAACAATCGTCAAACCCGCGAGTTCATTGGCTATTTTGATTCGTGAGTTAAGAAACCCGCCGAAAATAAGGGTTTTCAGCCGCCGCTTGGTCCTGTAATCCTTTCACACTGTTGATTCGCCAGAAAAGGAGAAGGCCATGGCTGATG
>JBDSTO010000233.1:0-2538 GCA_039928255.1 Aestuariivirga sp.
TGGACAAGAACCGCTTTCCCGGCGTGGTGTTGGGCATGTCAGGCGGGATCGATTCTGCCGTCGTTGCCGCTATGGCCGTTGATGCGCTGGGTGCAGCGCGCGTTCATTGCGTGATGTTGCCCTATGCCTATACCAGCAAGGACAGCCTGACCGATGCTGAGGCCTGCGCCAAAGCTTTGGGCGTTCGCTATGATGTGGTGCCGATCAAGGAGCCCGTTGAAGGTTTCATGGATTCTTTGAAACCGATGTTCAAGGGCACGACAAGTGGCATCACCGAAGAAAATCTCCAGTCACGCTCGCGCGGCGTCATCCTCATGGCAATTTCCAACAAGTTCGGCGCCATGGTGCTGACCACCGGCAACAAGAGCGAAATGAGCGTGGGTTACGCCACACTCTATGGCGACATGAACGGCGGCTTCAACCCGATCAAGGATGTCTACAAGATGGAGGTCTATCGGCTTGCTGCGTGGCGCAACACGCAAAGCCAGGTAATCCCTGCGCGCATCATCACCAAGGCACCCACAGCCGAGTTGCGCGAGAACCAGAAAGATCAGGATTCGCTTCCACCTTACGAGGTGCTCGACGATATTCTCGAAGGCTTGGTTGAAAAGGAACAACCCGTAGCCCAAATCGCCGCGCGGGGCCATGACGTGGCATTGGTCAAGCGCATCCAGCACATGCTGTATTTGGCCGAATACAAGCGCCGCCAGGCCGCACCGGGTGTAAAGATCACAAGGCGCAATTTCGGAAGAGATCGGCGCTATCCGATAACCAACGGATTTAGGGACTCGAACGCCTAAGCCTTCATTAAGTCATCAAACCCAGTTGACATGTGTCAAGGAGCCACTTGGGCGTTTGATGCACTGTCGTCATTTTAAGCGCTAATGGTCCCATTGGGTTGGGCATCAGGAGAGATGATAACGTGACAGAAAGAAAGCCATCGAAGGTCGCTATTTCCAAAACAGGTTTGGGCAATGAACTCGCCCATATGGACATGTGGTGGCGCGCCGCAAATTATCTGGCAGTGGGGCAAATCTATCTGCTCGATAATCCCCTGCTCCGCGAGCCCCTGAAAATCGAGCATGTGAAGCCGCGCCTCTTGGGTCATTGGGGCACCTCACCTGGACTCAACTTCATCTACGTCCATCTCAATCGCATCATTCGCAAGAGTTCATCCAGCGTTTTATTCATTGCAGGTCCCGGCCATGGTGCCCCCGCCGTGGTGGCCAGCACCTGGCTTGAGGGCAGCTACAGCGATGTCTATCCCGATGTCTCGCGCGATGAAACCGGCATGAGGCAATTGTTCCGCCAGTTCTCCTTCCCCGGCGGCATTCCAAGCCATGCCTCGCCCGATACGCCGGGCTCGATTCATGAAGGTGGCGAACTGGGCTATTCCCTGTCGCATGCCTATGGCGCGGTGTTCGATAATCCTGACCTCATCGCGGCCTGCGTAATTGGCGATGGTGAAGCCGAGACGGGTCCGCTCGCTGCCTCCTGGCACTCAAACAAGTTTCTCAACCCGGCGCGCGATGGCGCGGTGCTGCCCGTCCTTCATCTCAATGGCTACAAGATCGCCAACCCAACAATTCTGGCCCGCATCAGCCATGAAGAACTCGATGCGATGCTTCGCGGCTTTGGCCATGATCCGATATTTGTCGAAGGCAGTGATCCCGGCAAAATGCATGTCGCCATGGCCGCCGCCATGGACAAGGCCTTCGCGGCCATTGCCGAAATCCAGAAGGCCGCCCGCAACGGTGGTTCATCACAGCGCCCGGCCTGGCCAATGATCGTGCTGAAAAGCCCAAAGGGCTGGACCGGCCCCAAGATTGTGGACGGCAAGAAGAGTGAAGGTTCATGGCGCGCCCATCAGGTACCCTTCAGCGACATGTCAAAGCCCGAGCATCTAACATTGCTGGAAAACTGGATGCGCTCTTACCGCCCGGAAGAACTTTTCGACGAGATCGGCTGCCCGCGCGCCGAAATTATGGCACTCGCTCCTGAAGGCACGCTCCGCATGGGGTCGAACCCCCACGCCAATGGTGGGGCGTTAATGCGGCCTTTGCGACTACCCGATTTCAAAACCTATATGGCGAAAGTGGAAAAGCCCGGAAGCACCATTGCAGAGTCAACCAAACTGCTCGGAGCATTCTTGCGTGATGTGATGGACGAAAATTCGGGCGCTGCAAACTTCCGCGTCTTTGGACCCGACGAAACCGCTTCAAATCGTCTGCAGGATATTTTCGAAGTGACGGACCGCGCCTGGGATGCAGAAATCATCGACGGCGATGACCATCTCAATCCCAACGGTCGTGTCATGGAAATCCTCAGCGAGCATACTTGCCAGGGTTGGTTTGAAGGCTATTTGCTCACGGGCCGTCATGGCTTTTTCTCCTGCTATGAGGCCTTCATCCACATTGTCGATTCCATGTTCAATCAACATGCGAAATGGCTGAAGATGGCGAAGGAAATTCCCTGGCGCAGGCCCATTCCCTCCCTCAATTATCTCCTGACTTCACATGTCTGGCGCCAAGACCACAA
>JBDSTO010000234.1:0-4319 GCA_039928255.1 Aestuariivirga sp.
CGGGTGAATTCGGCATAGGCAAACGCCAATTTGAGCCCGAAGGTTACAGGCTCTGCGTGAATGCCGTGGCTGCGCCCGATGGTAACAGTGTCCTTGTGTTCGAAGGCGCGTTTTTTGAGGGCTGCCAAAAGTTCATCAAGATCAGCGAGCAAGATGTCCGAAGCCCGCATCAGCTGGATGTTGAAGCACGTGTCGAGCACGTCTGATGACGTCATGCCCTGGTGCACAAAGCGCGCCTCCGGGCCCACGATTTCCGAAAGATGAGTGAGGAAGGCGATGACATCGTGTTTGACTTCAGCCTCAATGGCGTCAATGCGTGCCACGTCAAACTTTGCGTTGCGGCCCTTTTCCCAGATTTTGGCAGCAGCTTCTTTTGGCACAATGCCAAGTTCCGCCATGCGGTCGGCGGCATGGGCCTCGATTTCAAACCAGATGCCAAAACGGGTTTCGGGTGCCCAGATCTGGGCCATTTCTTTACGGGAGTAACGCGGGATCATGGTGAGCCTTGTTGGACGATGCTTTCCTGTAACAAATCAGGGCAGGGGGTTCCAGCGCCAAATGATCGGGCCCTTTGCTCCCCGCTCGTTCTCAAGGCAGCACAATCTCCACACGTTGCCCAGCGGCCACCTCGACGGTTTTTTCGCCGATTTTGGCGTCCCCTTTGAAGGCCTGCACCAGATAGCTCCCGGCATTGGCAGCGATGTTGAGTGTCGGATCATAGGTCGTCGTCAGCCATTTATTGGTGCCATCCAGCCCGGTTTTGCCTTCGTGCACCTCATAACTGGTTGCCCCGTCTGCCTTTACTGCGATGAAACCAGCATTGGCATTGATCTTGATTGCCTGGTTGCCGCCCGCTTCCACTTTGACGGGAACCCTCGTTTCGGCCAATCCCAGCTTGACGACGGCCACGTATTCACCGGCAGGCAGGTCAAATTTAGACTCGGGATTATATTGGGTGTTGATCCAATCGCCCAATTTCTCAGGCGTCTCTCCCTTCTTGTAGACCTCAAAACTCATGCCATTTTCCATCGCCTGGCCGCCGGAAGAAAATTCGGCTGAAACGCTAAGCCTGGCAGAGCCCATGGGAATGACCAAAGTGGTGACTTCGCCAGACTTGACGCTGAAACTGCCTTTCACCTTGACGTCGCCGAGGGCAACTTCCGCCACATAGTCACCGGCATTCAACATGAATTCCGACGTTGCCCCATAAACCGTGTCGATGTATTTGCCCGACGCAGTAGACAAGCTCCACGCAGCGCCTTTGTCAGCCAAGGGCGTGTTTTCATCGATCATCCCGCTAAGCTTGGCAACACCTGCTTCGAGATCAGCTTCGATCCGGCTCACCTTGTTGGCCTCAACCTTGAACGGCACATCAACGGTGGCCCGGCCTGCGGTAACTGTGGCGACATAGTCTCCAGGTTCCAGATTGGCCTTCATGTCTGCATTGAATTCCGTGGCCACATAGGCCCCTTCGGTGCCGTCGGCGGCAGGAGGCTTGTGGAAAATCCATACCGCCTCGTCATAAGGTTTTGAAAGTTCGACGGCGGCCGTTTGTTTCACATGGCCGCGAACATTGAAAGCCGGCGCTGCGGGCGGTGGCGGAGGGGCTACGGTTTTCGCCAAGGCATTTTTCAACTCTTCGGCATTATTCGCCGTCGTGTATGTGCCACCGGTTTTCTCTGCCAAGCATTTGAGCTGTGCAATCGCCCCCTTGTTGTCAAGACCAAATCCCACCGTATGGACCTTGAGATCAATGCCCATCTTGGCCAGGTCTTCTGCAACCGCGCAAGGATCAAGCCCGCAGTTTTCAATGCCATCTGAAACGAGGATGACGGTGGCTTTCTTCTCGGTGAATTGGAGAGACTCAGCAGCCATTTTCACAGCTGCAGTCATGGGTGTTTGCCCCTTGGGTTCGAGGCTGTTGACTGCCATCATATAGTCTGACGCATCGAGTTTCCCTGGCTCGCGCAACACCTCGATATCGTTGCAATTGCCTTTTTCGCGATGACCGTAGGCAATGAGGCCTAATTCATCTTCCGGTTTCCAGGTTTTGACGAGGTCGCCCACAACTTGTTTGGCGATATCGATTTTTGATTTGCCGTTAATCTTGGCGCGCATCGAGCCTGATGCATCAAGAACCAGGATCACACGCGACCCGTCTTCTGCAAGAACCGGAGCCACAGCAAAGAATGAGAAGACCAAAGCAAACAGAACACGCTGCAAAATAGCCATCGCTATCCTCCGGATCAGAGCCCCCGCTCTGTAGGTGAAACTGACGTGCCGAACCGGCCTTGTCAATCAAAGCGGGATTAAAATGCTTTGAAAGTCACAATTGTAAATGTATCGCGGATGCCGGAGATGGTCTGGACCTTTTGCGCGATGAAGTGGCCAATGTCTTCGTCTTCATTCAGGTAAAATTTCACCATCAAATCATATTCGCCCGCGGTGGAAAAGATTTCGGATGCGATTTCAGAATCTGCAATGGCATTGGCCACCTGATAGGCCTTGCCGAGTTCACATTTGATTTGGACAAAAAAGGCGCGCATTTCGTTTCCGTTCAGTTTCCCTCGGGCAGGGCCTGATAGCCCCCATTGATCCAGATATACCACGAAAAGTGCACAGGTGTAGCATCGCCGTTTTTATCAAAGGACAAGGTTCCCTCAACGGTGTCGATCGATTGACCTGACTTTAGCCATGTGGCGATGGCGGAACCATTGGCTCCATTCGTGGCGGCAGCACCTGCCGCAAAGCTTTGCACGGCTGCATAAGCGGGAAGTGCTGCGCCATCAGCGCTCTGTCCAGCAAGCTTGAGAGCTGCAACCACACTGCGGCTTTGCACCGGCAATAGAGGGTCGACAGGAAAGCTCGCCAGCATGCCCTCGGATGTTGCCCCGGCGGCTTGTCCAAAGAGATCAGAGACCAGCGCATCAGGTCCATAGCGCAGCAATTTCAAGTCAGCCTTTGCGGCCTGCGCAGAAATGTGCCCGGCATCGGAAGCGCCGCAGGCAAAATAGGCAACATCAATATTCTCGGTCTTCATTTTGGTAATCAGGTCGGAAAAATCCTGGGTATCGGGCTTAAACTCCAACGTCAGGGCAGGTGGCTTGCCCAGTGCAGCCACAAAGCTTGCGGCTTGGGCCTTGTTGGCGCTGGTACCATCAATCAGAAGGGCAATTCTGGCATTGGCGCGTTTCTGGATAATGCGCGCGGCGGCAAACGCGCCCTGCATGTCATCACGTGAAGCGATACGGATGACATTGGAAAGTCCGGAGTTCGTAAGTGCGGGCTGGCTGGCAACAGGTGCGAGCACGATAACGCCTGCTCTCTCGTAGATTTTGGCAGCTGCCAAAGCAGCGTTTGAACAATAGTGGCCAATGACACCAGAGACCTTGGCATCGACAAATTTTTGCGCCACATCTTCGGCTTGGCGGTTATCACAACCATCATCGAGTGACATAATCTGCAAGCTTTGCCCGGCAACCCCTCCACGAGCGTTGATGGCGTCGACCGCAGCTTGGGCACCGATCAGCATTTGCTGACCAAGGTTTGCATATTGTCCTGAAAGGGGCCCCGCCACACCAAGCAAAATGTCGGCATCGGCCGCGCCACTGACTGCAAGGCCTGCCAGACAAATTACGAATATGGCCCGCAGTGCTTTCACGTTCGTTGACCCGGCTGTGCGTTATTTCCGTTTGGAGGATAACACGGATATCATGCTCCGCAGCAATACCGAACATGACCACAGCAAGAAAAACCCGCGCAGAAATTTCTGCGCGGGTTCCATTCAGGCAAGCCTGAACTTGTTCTTAGTTGATCGAATCGTCTTCGGCGTAGCTGCCGTTGTCGAACTTGTACCAGACATACTTGGCGCCGATGAGGTCGCCCTTCTTGTCCAGCTTGATTGGTCCGAGAACCGTCTGGCTTTCGTTGCCAGCGCGCAGCCATTCAGCAAGCTTCTTGCTGTCGGTTGACTTCGTGGCAGCAGCAGCCTGCGCATACATCTGGATCGCAGCGTATGTGTAGAGCGTATAGCCTTCTGGGTCGAAGCCGGCAGCCTTGAACTTGGCAACAATTTCCTTGGCGGCTGGGTTGGTGCGTGGCTCAGGAGCAAATGTGAAGATCATGCCCTTGGCAGCTTCACCAGCAATCGTCCAGAACTCAACGTTGTTCATTGAGTCACCCGAGAGCATCTGAGCTTGTGAGCCCTGTTCGCGGAGCTGCTTGAGGATCAAGGCGCCTTCTGGGTGATAACCGCCGATGTAAACGGCATCGATACCAGCATCCTTCATCTTGGACACCAGAGCCGAGTAATCCTTTTC
>JBDSTO010000235.1:0-4522 GCA_039928255.1 Aestuariivirga sp.
TGTTTGCGGCCTCAGAGCCTGTCTCGCTTCAGTCCTTCAAGGAATTCGTGCCAGCCGACGTTGATGTGGAATCATTGCTCGCGGATCTGCAGGAAAACTATGCCAACCGTGGCGTCAATCTCGTGGCAGTGGCGGGCAAGTGGTCACTGCGCACCGCTCCGGATATGGGCAACATCCTGCGCCGTGAAACCATTCAGCAGAAGAAGCTTTCAAAGCCGGCCCTGGAAACCTTGGCCATCATTGCCTACCACCAGCCGGTCACGCGTGCTGAAATCGAAGACATTCGTGGCGTTGCCATTTCCAAAGGCACGCTCGACATTCTGTTGGATATGGGTTGGGTGAAAATGCGCGGTCGCCGCAAGACGCCGGGCCGCCCTGTAACCTATGGCACAACGGAAGCCTTCCTCACTCATTTCGGGCTCAATGAACTGACCGACTTGCCCGGCCTCCATGAGCTGAAAGCCGCAGGCCTTCTCGACGGCAATCTGCCGCCGGGCTTTGATATTCCCATGCCCAAACTCAGCGATGATCTGACGCCTGAAGAAGAGCCCCTCGACGGCACTGAGCAGCAGATCCCGCTTGAAATGCACATTCCCGAAGACGGTGAGCCAGAGCCTGATTTACCTTAACGCTTCATGCTTAACGCGGGTTAAGGGTCATTTACCATAGGTTTGACTGGTAAATCGTCTGCACACAGATCATAATAATTTTACACAATCAGATTGGCCATGATCGTGCTCTCCAGCGGAACATGGCTCTTTCTAAGGGAATGGCCGTGTGACAGCACGCATGGCTATTCCCCGGCACCGATAAGATAGCCTTGAGGTCAGGCCCGCCGCATCTCCTGTACTTCGAGGCTTAGCCGGTCCGGGACGCTTGCCGAGTGGCCTCCTCGCTAGCGATCAAAACCCGGGCCGGCACCATTCCAAAGAAAAAGCGCCCTGAGAAGGGCGCTTTTTTTTTATGAACAGCAAGAATCAGATTACTTGATCTTGGTTTCCTTGAATTCGACATGCTTGCGCACCACGGGATCATATTTCATGAACGTGAACTTTTCAGTCTTCGTGCGCGAATTCTTCTTGGTCACATAGAAGTAACCGGTGTCGGCGGTCGATGCCAACTTGATCTTGATAACGTTGCCTTTGGCCATAACAGACTCCAAGTATTTCAAAGTGATTTGGGGCCGATACACCCCAAAGAGCGCCGAATGTCAAGTTCGGTGGTGAGGCTCGGGCAATTCCCCAAATCCGTGCATTTTCAAGGCCCATTGCAGGCCCACAATCGCCCCTTTGACGCGCGGCAGCAGCCAGAGCGTCAGGACAAGAGTCACTACCAGCCAGAAGGCAAGCTCCAGGCCAAGCGGGGGTGACAGCCGGCGTTCCGTCAACCACAGACCCGGCACCACTACATGGCCCACAATCAGCATGGTAAAATAAGGTGGTGCATCATCGGCCTGAGCGTGGCTCAAGTCAGTAGCACAATGGGGGCAGGTCTTGTTGAGTCCCAGATAGGACTGGAACAACGCGCCTTCACCACAGTTCGGGCATGTGCGTTTTAATCCGCGCCACAAGCTTAACTTCCAGGATCTGTCGTTGCTCATTTAACGCCTCCGAGGCTTGCTCTTTGGGCGGCCGGGAGGAGGGGCTTTGCCCTCTCTGCCCTTGGAAACCATTTCAAAGCGCAGGCCACCTTTTATTGGAGCCGCTTCTAGCAAACGAACCTCAACCGTGTCCCCGAGTTGGAATGTCTCACCCGTGCGCTCGGCGGTGAGGGAATGATTGACTTCATTGTAGACAAAATAATTCCGGCCCAGGCTGGACACCGGCACAAAACCATCAGCGCCAGTATCCTCCAGATTGACAAACAGGCCAGCACCCACAACACCACTGATGCGGCCCCGGAACGTGGCTCCAATTTGCGGCGCAAGGAATGAGGCAACGAGGCGGTCATTGGTCTCGCGCTCGGCCAGCATGGCGCGGCGTTCTGCCACTGAAATCATGTCCGCTGTTTCCTGAAGATTGGCCATGTCAAATTCTGACAAGCCATCGTCACTGAAACCCAGCGCCGAAATCAGCGCGCGATGGACAATTAAATCGGCATAACGTCGAATGGGCGACGTGAAATGCGCATAGCGCCGCAAGGCCAACCCAAAATGCCCGGCATTGTCGGGTTTGTAAGTGGCCTGTGCCTGGCTGCGCAAAACAACCTCATGCACCAGCCGCTCGAAGTCTTCGCCCCGCACCGACTGCAGCAGGCGATTGAAATGCGAAGTCTTGATCACCTGTCCCAGCGGCAATTCACGATTGACGGTCTTCAGGAACATGGAGAGTGCTTTGAGTTTTTCGGGTGATGGGTTTTCATGCACGCGATAGAGAAGCGGCGTCTTGCGTTTTTCAAGCTCTTCAGCAGCAGCCACATTGGCCTGGATCATGAACTCTTCTATCAACCGATGGGCATCAAGCCGCGGGGGAACAATGACTTTTGAAACGCTACCCTTTTCATCCAGAATGATTTTGCGTTCCGGCAATTCAAGTTGAAGAGGCGATCTTTTGTCTTGTGCCTTCATCAAGGCGCGGTAGGCGGCCCATAAGGGCTTGAGCACAGGCTCAAGCAACACTTCGGTCTTGTCGCTGTGCTTGCCATCAATGGCGGCTTGCGCTTCCTGGTAGGAAAGCTTGGCGGCAGAGCGCATGATAATTCGGTCAAAGCGATGCGTCCGTTTTGTCCCTGACTTGTCGAATATCATGGTGCAGGCAAGAGCAGGGCGTAATTCTCTTTCGCGCAACGAACACAAGTCATTCGAAATGCGCTCGGGTAACATCGGAACCACAAGGTCCGGGAAATAAACCGAATTGCCGCGCAGCCGCGCCTCCCGGTCCAAGGCCGAGCCCGGCCGCACATAGGCAGCAACATCGGCAATGGCAACGATCACCCGGAAGCCGCCTGCATTGGTGGCATCATCATCTGCTTCGGCCCAGACGGCATCATCATGGTCGCGCGCATCGGCGGGATCGATGGTGATCAGCGGAACATCGCGCCAGTCTTTACGGCCCAGTTGCGTGAATTCGCCAAGCGCCTCCGCCTCTTTCACAACAGCATCAGGAAAACTGTTGGGAATGCCATGCTGGTTGATGGCGATAAGCGAAATGTTGCGCGGGTCATCCATCGAGCCCAGACGCTCGCGCACCCGCGCCTGTGGCAGGCCGCGAGAGGGGCTGCGAATGATTTCTGCAGAAACCAGTTCGCCATTCAAGGCACCATTTTCATCGCCCTTGGCGACATACAGATCATGGCGCGATTTCTTGTCAACCGGAACTAGTCTCGCACCTTCACCACGCACCACACGAAAGACAGCAAGCAGTTTACCAGCCCTGTCCGACAAAAGCCGCATGACCGACGCGCGATGCGAATAGGGACCATGCCCCACCATCGCCTGTACCTTGGCAAGAACCCGGTCGCCCTTGGCAGGTGCTTTGCCGGGGCCACCCTCAACCAGAACCTTGATCTTCTCATTGATCTCGGTTTCGTCTTCACTGACGGGGAAACCAAAAACATCGCCGTTATGATCGAGCCCGCCAATTTCAATGACAGCCACAGGCGGAATGCCACCCTTGGCAATCAGGCGCTTGCGCTTGGGCTTCAGCGTTCCCGCATCCGCCATGTCTTTCAGAAGCTTCTTCAGCAGTATTTTGTCATTGCCCTTGATGCCAAAGGCACGGCCAATATCGCGCTTGCCAACCACACCGGGAGACGACGCCACAAACTGTGCAATCTCTTCGGCCGAAGGCAGGCCGCGTTTGGTTTTTGTAGGCTTTGGCTCAGGCGGCTTCGACACTGGCTTTTTTCGCTAGCTTCTTGGCCGGTTTCTTCGCTGCTTTTTTGGCAGCCTTCTTCGCCGGCACCTTTTTCGCTGCAACTTTCTTCGCTGCAGCCTTGCGGGCGGGTTTCTTCGGTGACTTGCCTTCCCGCTCGGCAAGCAGAGCCACAGCCTCATCGACGGTCAGCGTTTCAGGCGTCTTGTCCTTGGGTAGCGTGGCGTTGATCTTGTCATGCTTCACATAAGCACCATAGCGTCCTGCCATGATCTGGATATTGCCACCACCCGCAGGATGAGGCCCCAGATCTTTCAAGGCACCAGGGCGCGCGCGGTTTGATGGACCCTTGGCGCGCTTCTGCGCCAGAAGGTCAACCGCGTGATTGAGCCCGATCGTAAACACATCTTCCGGGCTTTCGAGATTGGCATAAACCCCGTCATGCAGAATGAACGGCCCAAATCGTCCGAAATTCGCAACGATTGGAGTCTGTGTTTCAGGGTGAATGCCAACCTCACGCGGTAGTGACAACAGCCGCAGGGCCTGTTCAAGTTCGATGGTTGCAGGATTGGTGTTGCGCGGGATGGATGCGCGTTGCGGTTTTTCACCCTCAACAGTTTCACCCAATTGCAGATAAGGTCCAAATCGACCGATCCGGCGCGTGACGTTCTGGCCAGTCTCCGGGTCCTGACCAAGGATAATCCCCTCTG
>JBDSTO010000236.1:0-9106 GCA_039928255.1 Aestuariivirga sp.
CCAATAACGACGAGCTTTCCAAGCGCATTGAAACGGCAGGCATTGAGACCGGCGAAAAAGTCTGGCGCATGCCCTTGGCCGCTGAATATGACAAGATGATCGACAGTGACATTGCCGACATGAAAAACATTGGCGGACGCTTTGCAGGTTCAATCACCGCTGCGCAATTTCTGCAGCGCTTTGTCAACAAACGCCCCTGGGCCCATCTTGATATTGCCGGAACAGCCATGGATGCCAACAAGACGGCCATCAATCAGAGCTGGGGATCAGGTTGGGGTGTGCGCCTGTTGAACAGGCTGGTGGCCGACCACTACGAAAAATAGCTGAGTTTAAACGTCAGTGTGAGGGGCTGGAACTTGCCGTGCAGAGACGGGGTTTGGCAGTTCGGGCAGACGCTTGCGTTGGAGCACCGCCTTGGACCCGTCTTGACGTGAATCAAATTGCATCCGCGATTTTTCGACATATTCGCGGTTCGCTATGGCCCAGGTGCCAACGGCCTTCAGCGGTTCAAACAGGGTGAGCCCCATCGCCGAGAGTTCATAATCAACGCGTGGCGGAATGCTGGGCGTGACCGTCCGCGTCACCAATCCATCGCGCTCAAGCCCGCGCAGGGTGAGCGACAACATGCGCTGGGAAATTGCAGGAACTGCGCGCCGCACTTCATTGAAACGCATCGGGCCTTTCCCCAGAAGCTTAACCACATAAACAGTCCATTTGTCCCCAATGCGCGCCAGAACATCGGCCACGGCGCGGCAGTCGCTCGGGTTGTGGGTGGTATCAGACATGTTACTGGGTTCCATATATGTGCCTTCTTGCGTTACAAATCAACGGTATCTATTTTAGACTGGTAACAATTAATTACCCAGTCACAAATAGCAACTGAATTTATTAAATCAAGGATTATCAATATTATGAGCGAACTCTGGAGCCCGGTAAAAATCGGAAAACTGCAATTGAAGCATCGTTTGGCCCTCGCCCCGATGACCCGCAGCCGCGCCCATCCCGATGGAACGCCAAGCGATTTGGCCGCTGAATACTATGCCCAGCGCGCCTCGCTTGGCCTGTTGATCGCGGAAGGCACGCAGCCTTCTGACGATGGCCAAGGCTATACCAACACCCCCGGCATCTATACCGACGCCCATGTCAAAGGCTGGAAGAAAGTGACCGACGCTGTCCATAAGGCAGGCGGCCATCTTTTCATCCAATTGATGCATGCCGGCCGCGTTGCCCACCCGGACAACACGCCGCATCATCGCCAACCCGTGGCCCCTTCGGCCATCGCGATCGAACAGCCGATGTTCACACCGACGGGCATGCAGAACACGCCAACGGCTCGCGCTTTGACCACGGATGAAGTGAAGCAGACGGTGAAAGATTTTGCCCATGCCGCCAAGCGCGCGATTGAAGCTGGTGCTGATGGTGTCGAAATCCACGGTGCCAATGGCTATCTCGTCCACCAATTCCTGGCCCCAAGCTCCAATACCCGCACCGATGAATATGGTGGCTCGGTTGAAAACCGTGCGCGCTTTGCCATTGAAGTGGCCAAGGCCATTGTGGCTGAAATTGGCGCCGACCGTACCGGCATTCGCATCTCGCCGATCAATCCCGGCGTTAAAGTTGTCGAAGGCCCGGAAGCGGCCGAGCAATATAAATATCTGGTCACCGAGTTGAACAAGCTCGGCCTTGCCTACCTGCACATTCTGCACACCGGCCGGGACAAGTTGATCGCCGACCTGCGCAAAATCTGGACACACCCGCTTCTGGTCAACCGCCCGAACGCCACGGCTGAAAACCTCGATCAGGATGTGAAGTCTGGCCTTGCGGATCTGGTGCCCGTGGGCAAGCTTGGCCTTGCCAATCCAGATCTGGTGACACGTTTGAAGAAGAAGGCCCCTTTGAATGAGCCCAATCCGGCCACCTTCTTCACGCCGGGTGCGGCAGGCTTTACCGACTATCCAACGCTGGCTGCTTAAGCGTCTTGCAATTCTGTCCGCCATGGGGTGAATGACCCCCATGGCGGAAATCTATTTTTATCACTTGGGCGATGAGCCGCTGGAAAGAATCTTGCCAAGCCTCATAAGGCGCGGGCATGAACGCGGCATCCGCATGGCCATTGAATCAGCCCATGCCGATCGTCTCCCGAAAATTTCAGAACTGTTATGGGCAGTCGAAGACGTGGCGTTTCTGCCCCATGGCTTTGGCGAGGATGACCCGCAGCATCAGCCCATCTGGCTTTGCGCCAACGCTGAAAATCCCAACAACGCCACCTATCGCTTTTTTGTCGATGGCGCGATGCCGCAAAATATCGACGGGCTGGAGCGCGCCCTGATTTTGTTTGATTCAAATTCTGAGGAGGCGCTAGTAAGCGCCCGAGAAGAATGGAAAAAGCGCAAGAGCGAAGGCCACGCAATTTCATATTGGAAACAGGACGAAAACGGCAAATGGAAAAATCAGGAAACGTGAAAGCTGAACGGCTGCGCTATCGCATTTTGACTGGCCCCGATGACAAGGAATTTTGCGAGCGCGTGTCCAAGGCGCTTGAGGAGGGCTATGATCTTTATGGCTCGCCTTCGATCACCTTTAACGGCAAGACCTGCGTTGTGGCCCAGGCCATCGTCTGGCACGGCGCTCTTTAATTCAACTTCAGTCCCGCGCGTGGCCACGGCATGCTGACCAGCCGACCGGTCCCTGACAACGTGATATAGACCGTCTTCAAATCCGTGCCGCCAAAGCAGATGTTGGTGCACAGCGGATCGGGCAGGGGCACGAACTCCACAAACTTTCCGTCGGGCGAAAAGACCTTGATGCCGCCGATGAACAGCGACGCCACACAAATGTTTCCATTGGCTTCCACGGCCATTGAATCAAACGAATTAAAGCCGGGCCTGCCTTCAAGAACATGTCCGCCCAGCGGTGCAGGGCGTTCGATGACGCCGGGCGCTGAAATATCATAGGCCCAAAGCCTGCCCGTATCTGTTTCCGCCGCATAGACTCGTTTCCCATCGGGAGACAGGGCCACACCATTGGGTGTCGACATCGGGAAAACCAGTTCACGGATCAGGCTGCCATCAGCCTTCGCATAATAGAGGCCGCCACTGTCAAGGTCACGTTCGCGGCGCTTGCCGTGATCGGTGAAATAAAATCCGCCATGCTTGTCGAACACAAGATCATTCGGTCCTTTCAGCGGATGGTCGCCACAGGAATTATAGACGACTTCAACCATGCCAGTGTCGAGGTTCAAGCGCTCAATGCGCCCGCCGCTATAATCGGCTGGCTGCGGGCCGGGCCACAAAAGCCCATCGCGCCGCTCCCATGAAAATCCACCGCTGTTGCAAATATAGAGATGCCCATCTGGGCCCATTGCCGCACCATTGGGGCTGCCGCCGGGCCTTGCGATGATGTGCTTCTTTCCTTGTGGAGAAATTCGCGAAACAGTGCCTGCCGCCAGCTCAACAATGATGATCGAACCATCGGGCAGCCAGATTGGCCCTTCGGGAAATTCGAGGCCTGAGATGATTTCAGTGAGGGCAGGGGTCTTCATTCAATCCAATCTCTGCACAATTTCAACAACGCCGCGAATGTCTTTCACCTCGTGAAAGCGCGGCGTGTTGGGTGGAATTTCTTCGTGCTCATGTTCCCACAACACCTCGAAGGGAACATAGACACCATGGCCACCCGCTTCGATCATCGGCAAGACATCCGACTTGATTGAATTTCCGGCCATCAATGAGCGCGAAACGTCACCGCCATAACGCTTGCAGATTTTCAAATAGGAGTCGGGTTTCTTGTCGGACACAATTTCAACGCCCTCGAAATAATGGGCGAGGCCAGAGGCCAGAACCTTGCGCTCTTGGTGAAACAAGTCGCCCTTGGTGATCAGCAGAAGCTTGTGATCCTTGTGGATCTCCTTCAGCGTGTCCTCAACATGGGGCAGGATTTCGACCTCATGGTCCAGCATGTCGCGGCCACGCTGCAAAAGCTTGTTGATCATCGCACCGTCAAGCGCGCCACCCGTGATCTCATTGGCAACTTCGATCATCGACAGCGTGAAGCTTTTAACCCCAAAGCCATAGAATTTGAGATTGCGCATTTCGGCCTGCTGCAACACGCGCGCCGCGTCGGCAGCCGGAATGTAGTTCGAGAACATCTCACCGAAGGCCTGTTCCGCGGCTTCGAAGTGAATGAGATTATGCCACAGCGTGTCGTCGGCATCAAAAGCAACAAGTTCGAGCCTACTCACATCCTGGCCTCAATCGCATCCCAGATCAGCGCTGCAATATCGGCCCCGCCAAAGCGTTTGACCTGGCGAATGCCGGTGGGGGAGGTGACATTGATTTCGGTCATCACATCACCGATCACATCAATGCCCGTAAAAATCAGCCCGCGCTTTTTAAGCTCAGGCCCGATCGCTTCACAGATTTCATGCTCGCGCTTGGTCAACGTCGTCGCTTCTGCCCGCCCGCCCACATGCATGTTGGAGCGGTTGTCATGCTCGGCAGGAACGCGATTCAAAGCTCCAGCCACCTTGCCGTCCACGAGGATGATGCGCTTGTCGCCCTTCCTGACGGCGGGCAGATATTTCTGCGCGATAAAGGGTTCCTTGTAGGCGCTCGCGAACAGTTCCAGTAGGGAGGTGAAGTTCTGGTCATCCTTGTGCGTGCGGAAAATGCCGGCACCGCCATTGCCATAAAGCGGCTTCAGAATGATGTCGCCGTGGTGTTGGCGGAATTTGTTGATCTCGTTCACATCGCGCGTGATCAAGGTCTCGGGCATCAGTTCGGGAAATTTCAGGATGAAAAGTTTTTCCGGCGCGTTGCGAACTTCAGTCGGGTCATTCACCACGAGAGTTTTCGAGTGAATGAGATCGAGCAGATGCGTGGCGGTGATGTAGCCCATGTCAAAGGGCGGGTCCTGGCGCATGTGCAGAACATTCTGCGTCGAAAGATCGATGCGCTTTTCAGCCCCGGCCTTGAAGTGCGCGCCCTTCACATCCTGCACTGTCACATCATGACCAAGCGCCGTCAGCGTTCCGTCATAGGCCAGTGTCTTGGTTTGATAATAAAACAGCGAGTGGCCACGGGCTTGCGCCTCAAGCATCAGGGCAAAGGTTGAATCACCAGAAATATCAATGGAGTCAATGGGATCCATCTGTACCGCAACCTTCAATCCCATGGCTCAGAAATCTCCCGAAAACGCATTTTCAATATGTGAGGGCCAGAGGTAGGAATTCACGGCCACAATGTCAAACCGGCAGAACCCGGCGTTGGATTTTTGATCGCGCGCCATCCACAGCGCTGCCGCCGCCGAAATGCGCTTTGACTGATATTGTGTGACAGACGTTACAGCATCATCGTGATTGGCCCGCGACTTCACTTCGACAAAAGCGGTCGTGGCCCCACGCCGCACGATTAAATCAATCTCGCCATGATGGGATTTGAAACGCCGCGCCAACAGACGGTAACCCTTGAGGCGCAGCAACATCAGTGCTGCTGTTTCAGCCGCGTGGCCACGTTTCTCTGCGGCGCGGCGATCAGTCATTCTGCGCTTTCCGTTTCAGAATGCGCGCATAAATATCTTCTTTGGGGATGCCCAAGGTTTTTGCCACGAGAGCGGCAGCCTTGCTCGCAGGGTTTTCCGTGAGTGCAACGGTGATGGCACTTTCAATCTCGTCGTCATTGGCCATTTCCGAAGTTTCCTCCGGTGGCGCAATGACCAGACAGATTTCACCTTTGACAGATTCGCGCGCCGCCAGAATATGCCGAACTTCTTCCGCCGTCCCGCGCAACACTTCTTCATGCAGCTTTGTAAGCTCGCGGGCCACGGCCACGCGCCGGTCGCCCAGCGCCATGGAAATATCAGACAGCGCATCAACAATCCGGTGTGGGCTTTCAAAGGCAATGAGCGTTGAGGGGATGGCTTTGAACTGCATCAGCAGATCATGGCGCGCCTTTTGCCGCTGAGGCAGGAATCCAATGAAGGTGAAACAGTCGGTCGGCAGACCCGACAAAGCGAGAGCCGTCAAGACCGCTGAAGCACCGGGGAGCGCTGTCACCGCAACATCATTCTCAATGCAGGATTTGACCAGTCGATAACCGGGATCAGACACCAGCGGCACACCGGCATCACTCACCAGCGCATAGGCACCGCCTGCTTGAAGCGCAGCGATAATCGCAGGCCGCACTTTTTCGGCGTTGTGCTCGTGATAGGGTTTCATCGGTCGCTTGATGCCATAGCGTTCGAGAAGCCGCGAGGTGATGCGCGTGTCCTCGCACAAGATCACATCGGCGGCGGCCAGTGTCGCCAGTGCGCGCAAGGTCACATCGCCGAGATTGCCAATCGGCGTGGCCGTCACGTGCAGGCCAGCGGGCAGGGACGGGGCCAGATGCTCCGTGCGGCCGATGAAATATGAGCGGGTCTCAGACATTCAGCTCACGGATGATGGCATTGAGCAGGGGCCTTCCGCGCGGCGTGGCCTTCAAGATGTGGCCCGATTTCTCAACCAGACCCAGGTTTTCAAGCGCGGAAATTTTATCAGCATCAATGGTCTCGCCCGCCAATGAGGCGTGACGGTCAAGATCAATGCCCTCAGTGGTGCGAAGCCCCATCAGCAGATATTCGGGCGCTTGCTCGGGCCTTGTCAACTCGCTCTGGTCTACAAGGCCATGGCCTTCGGCTTCAACGCGCGTGCGCCACGTTTCGGGATGTTTTTCAGCAGCGAGAGCTAGCCGCTTGTCACCCACTTGCAAGCGGCTATGGGCGCCAGGGCCAGCGCCAGCATATTCGCCGTAACGCCAATAGGTAAGATTATGCAGGCTCTCATTTCCGGGGGCAGCGTGGTTTGAAATTTCGTAAGCCTGAAGCCCGGCGGCCGATGTCATGTCCTGCGTAAGTTCGTAAAGTTCTGCGGCATGGTCATCATCGGGAATGGTGAGCTTGCCCATCTGCTGCAGATCATAGTAGCGCGTCTCGGGCTCGATGGTGAGCTGGTAGAGCGACATGTGGCCTTGTTGTTCACTGAGTGCCCGGGCCAGTTCTTCGCGCCATTGCTCGGGCGTCTGATTGGGCCTGGCATAAATCATGTCGAAGGAAACACGCGGGAAAATCTTTGCGGCCAAGCGGAAAGCGGCCAACGCCTCGTCCGGCGAATGTTGTCGCCCCAGCGCTTTCAAGTCTTCTTCGA
The DNA here is from genome assembly GCA_039928255.1 of Aestuariivirga sp. GTDB lineage: Bacteria > Pseudomonadota > Alphaproteobacteria > Rhizobiales > Aestuariivirgaceae > Aestuariivirga. The sequence continues at coordinate 7,181 of JBDSTO010000236.1, forward strand.
CAAGCGATTGAACACCAACCGAAACGCGGTTCACACCCGCAGCGCGATAGCCGCGAAAATTCTCGGCCTCAACGCTGGTGGGGTTTGCTTCAAGTGTAATTTCTGCATCATTACGGATAGGCCAAAGCGCAGCAATGCCATCCAGCACATGGCCCACGGCTTCAGGCGGCATCAGAGAGGGCGTGCCGCCGCCAAAGAAAATACTGCTCACTGTGCGATCGGGGGCCAACGACTTCATATGTGAAAGTTCGCGCACCAAAGCGTGCGCAAAACTCATATGGTCGACAGCGCTTTGCCGCACATGGCTGTTGAAATCGCAATAGGGGCATTTGGCTTTGCAGAACGGCCAATGGACATAGACGCCAAAATCAGCGCCCGCCTGAAGCTTTTTCTCAGAAGAGATCACGGAGCAGCAACTCAAGCGCCCGGCCACGATGCGAAATCGCGTTCTTGGCCTCGTGGCTCATTTCAGCAAATGTCTGGCTCTGACCATCAGGCACAAACACGGGGTCGTAACCATGACCCAAGGCCCCGCGCGGGGGCCACACGAGCTGGCCCGGTGCCACACCTTCATAAAACTTCACGTGCCCATCAGGCCACATCACACACAGCGTGCATTTGAACTGCGCCTTGCGTTGTTCAGGTTGCCGCGCACCTGCTGCCTGCAAGCGTTCTTCAACAAGACGCATGGCCTGGTTCCAGTCACGCGATGGCCCGGCCCAGTCCGCCGTGTAAACGCCGGGAGCGCCGCCCAATGCATCAACACACAGGCCTGAATCATCCGCAATGGCAATCAATCCTGAATGGCGCATTGCCGATTCTGCCTTTATCTTGGCGTTGCCGCGAAAATTGTCTTCGGTCTCTGCAGGTTCCGGCAATCCCAAAGCACCAGCCGATTGCGTGACCACGCCATGGGGCTTCAACAGCTCCGAAAATTCTTCCAGCTTGCCCTTGTTGTGCGTGGCAATGACGATGCGCTGGCCGGTGAGTTTTCTGCTGTCCATTCACCTCACCATCGTCATTCCGGCGAAAGCCGGAATCCATTGAACCAATCGCATGGGTCCCGACTTTCGTCGGGATGACGTAAAACAAAGCGATGGAATATCAAAACTCATCTAACCCAAAGCTGCCTTCTGCTTCTCCACCAACTGGCCGATGCCTAACTTCGCCAAATCCAAAAGCTGCAGCAGCATGTCATGGCTGAAGGGTTCGGCTTCCGCCGTGCCCTGAATTTCGATAATCCCGCCCGATCCCGTCATCACGAAATTAGCATCGGTGTCGGCGGTTGAATCTTCGGCATAATCAAGGTCAAGAACTGGCGTGCCGCCGTGAATGCCGCAGGAAATGGCGGCCACATGGTCCTTCAAAGGCGAGACGGAAAACATGTCCCGCGCCTTCATCCAGGCGATGCAATCGCTCAAGGCCAGAAAGCTCCCGGTTATCGCTGCCGTGCGCGTGCCACCATCGGCTTGAATGACATCGCAATCCAATGTGATCTGCCGTTCGCCCAAGGCTTTCAAATCAACGACCGCGCGAAGCGAGCGGCCGATGAGGCGCTGGATTTCCTGCGTGCGACCAGACTGCTTGCCCGCTGCAGCTTCGCGCCGCATGCGCTCGCCCGTGGCGCGGGGCAGCATACCATATTCAGCCGTCACCCAGCCTTTGCCGCCGCCTTTGAGCCAGGGCGGCACGCGCTCTTCAAGGCTCGCCGTACACAGAACATGGGTGTCGCCGAACTTCACGAGGCATGAACCTTCGGCATGCTTGGCCACGCCACGTTCAAAACTCACGGTGCGCATTTCATTGGGTTGGCGGCCGGAAGGGCGCATGGAAAATCCTTTCAAAGATGAGGGCATCATCTATCGCAGTTTGTCAGAGGAGGCCATTGCTTTCGGCAAGTGCACGGAGATTAACTTCGGGCCGCGC
>JBDSTO010000237.1:0-6729 GCA_039928255.1 Aestuariivirga sp.
GCAGGGGTGTCGCTCGGTCAGCACGATGTCTACCTTAACGTCGCAGGTGGTTTGCGCCTCAAGGAACCAGCGGCAGATCTGGCGGTTGCCGCGGCATTGTTGTCGTCATTGTCCGACAGCATCATCCCCCATGGCACGGTTTTATTCGGTGAAATCGCCCTCTCAGGTGCCATTCGCCCAGTGGGCCAAACCGAGTCCCGACTGAAAGAGGCCCAGAAACTCGGCCTTTCTGATGCGGTCATTGCCGACATGGGCGACAAGCAGTTGAAATCCGGCGTCACGCTGAAACAGGTCTCGACAGTGGCTGATCTGGTGGCCTGGGTTGCCAGCCGCGCCAAGGGTCTGCGCAGAATCGCTTGAACCCGCACGACAACCTGCCGCATTCCGCTCTGGAACCTGCCCCCAGAGTGTCATATAGAGAAGCTCGAGTCCCACCACAGAGCGGAAAAGCCTCATGAAATTCCAAATTCTAGATTTCATCCTCGTTGGCATCATGTTGGTGTCCGGGCTCTTGGCTTTGGCCCGTGGATTTACGCGCGAGGTTCTCTCGCTGGTGGCTTGGGGCCTTGCGGCGCTGGCCGCCTACTTCGCCACAAAGCAAAAGCCGATCATGGATGTGGTAGCGCCCCATTTTGAAAAGCCCATCATTGCGCAAATCGCCGTGGCGGCGGGGGCCTTCATCATCGTGTTGATCATCGTTTCAGTCATCAGCGTGAAAGTCTCAGACCGTGTGGTTGATTCTTCCGTTGGCGCTTTTGACCGAACCCTTGGTTTCTTCTACGGCCTGGCGCGCGGCCTTATTCTCGTAGCGATCGCCTATCTGTTTTATGGCTGGCTTTTGCCTCCTGAAAAGCAGGAAGACTGGGTGAGAAATGCCGTCACCCTGCCCGCCATCCGTACCGTTTCGAACACCATGCTGGCCTACATGCCGCCTGATATTGCGGAAACGCTCAGCAATTCAGGCTTGATTGGCAACCAAGACTCACCATCTAAACCGGAACCGACCACGACTGAATCCATCACCGGCTATCAAAAAGGCCAGACCAAAGGCCTCGAAAATTTGATTGAGGGCACCACAAAACAATGACCGAAGCTCATGATTTTGACATGGATGGTGACACGCTGCGTGAAGAGTGCGGCGTGTTTGGCATTTTTGGCCACCCCGACGCGGCAGCACTGACAGCTCTTGGCCTCCATGCTCTGCAGCACCGCGGCCAGGAAGCTGCAGGCATCGTGACTTTCGATGGCGAGCGCTTCAATGCCGAACGCCGCATGGGTCTGGTGGGTGATCATTTCTCTTCCGACAAAGTCATCAATCGCCTGAAGGGCAGCCAGGCTTTGGGCCATGTGCGCTATTCAACCACGGGCGAAACAATCCTGCGCAACGTGCAGCCGCTGTTCGCTGAACTGGCCGCAGGCGGCATCGCGGTTGCTCACAATGGCAATTTAACCAATGGTCTCACGCTGCGCCGTGATCTCATCACGCAAGGTGCCATCTATCAATCCACCTCCGATACCGAAGCCATTCTTCATCTTGTTGCCCGTTCAAAAAAGCAGCGTCTGATTGAACGTTACTTGGACGCACTGCGCAGCCTAGAAGGCGCTTATGCGTTGGTCTCCCTTACCAACAAGAAGTTGATTGGCGCACGCGATCCGCTCGGCATTCGCCCGCTGATCTTGGGTGAACTCAACGGCGCTTACATCCTCTGTTCGGAAACAGTGGCCCTCGACATCATCGGTGCCAAATTCGTCCGCGAAGTTGAGAATGGCGAAGTCATTGTAATTTCGGATGAGGGCATTGAATCACTGCGGCCCTTCCCCAAGCAGCCAGCCCGCCCCTGCATTTTTGAATACATTTATTTCTCGCGGCCTGATTCAATTTTGGGCGGACGCTCAGTCTATGAAGTGAGAAAACAGACGGGTCGCCAGCTCGCGCTTGAATCGCCCGTTGATGCGGATGTGATCGTCCCCATCCCAGACTCAGGTGTGCCAGCAGCCATTGGCTTCTCACAACAAACCGGAATTCCCTTTGAGCTTGGCATCATCCGCAACCATTATGTGGGCCGTACCTTCATTGAACCAACCCAGCACATCCGCTCGCTCGGTGTAAAACTGAAGCACAACGCCAACCGCGCCGTCGTCGCGGGAAAGCGCATTGTGCTGGTTGATGACTCGGTTGTTCGCGGCACAACCTCGATAAAGATCGTGCAGATGATGTATGAAGCAGGTGCGCGCGAAGTGCATATGCGCATCGCCAGCCCGCCCATTCGCTTCCCCGATTATTATGGGATCGACACGCCTGAGAAAAAGGCCCTCCTCGCTGCCAGCCATTCACTGGATGAAATGCGCGAATTCATTGGCGTTGATTCATTGGCCTTTGTGTCGGTCGATGGCATTTACCGGGCCACGGGTTTTGAAAAGCGCGATGACATCAATCCGCAATTCACTGATCATTGCTTCACGGGTGATTACCCCACCCGCCTCACCGACATTGAAGGCACCAACGGCAAGCAACAACTCTCGCTTCTGGCTGAAGCAGGCTGATCCATGGCAAAACTGTTGGACGGCAAGGTGGCGCTGGTCACCGGAGCTTCGCGTGGACTTGGGCGCTCGACCGCCTTGGCGCTCGCAAAAGAAGGTGCCCACATCATCGCCACCGCACGCACCCAAGGTGGCTTGGAAGAACTCGATGATGAAATCAAGTCTGTGGGATCATCCGCCACCCTCGTGCCCATGGATATCAAGGACTATCCCGCCATCGACCGTTTGGGTGCAGCGATTTTCGAACGCTGGAAAAAACTTGATGTATTGATCGGAAATGCTGGTGTGCTGGGAGCCGTAACTCCTGTGGCCCATCTTGAACCCAAGGTTTTTGATGATGTGATGGCCGTCAACGTCACAGCCAATTACCGCCTGATCCGTTCAATGGATCCCCTGCTCCGCCTTGCCCCGCATGGTCGCGCAATATTCATGACGTCAGGTGCGGCCACAAGTTTCAAGCCATTCTGGGGAGGCTACGCAGTTTCCAAGGCAGCACTGGAAGCGTTGGTCAAAACCTACGCCGAAGAAACTTCAACGACGGCAGTTCGCGCCAATCTGTTCAGCCCCGGTGCCACCCGCACCAAAATGCGCGCCAAGGCAATGCCTGGTGAAGACCCGATGACGCTTCCCCATCCCGATGACGTGGCAGGGCAACTAGTTCCTCTATGCCTTCCAACATGCACAGACACAGGCAAAGTATTCAGGTATTCGAAACAACCCTAGAAGGTCGAGAGCAAGAAAAGCGTGGCCTTTCTGCACTGGATGAAATCAAAATTTCTTGTTTACCTGATGCAGCTCGCATGTGTCTTGCCACCCATTTTTGTAAAAACAGGCACGCTGACATTACGAGGTATCTGGATCGTCGGGTTAGTAAGCTTTGTGATATTTGCAAAGTATTTGGTGTGCAAAGCGCGGCAGTCACCGACTGGCCTCTCAACTCCATTGTCACCCAGATTCAGCAATTTGGAATTCCAAAACACCGAGGTTATATCCAAAATCCCAGGGGCTGTAATAGTTTTTGGGTTCTTAGTTTGGATGGCCCTCTTGCCTGCAATTTCTTACTATCCGACCAATTTGAAGGATTTCGATAACTTGGTTTCCAACCTTGCAAGCATCGGCAGCTACCCATTCCCTCTGGTCAACCAAGTCCATATCGCACTGTCCGTGCCTCAGCAGGATACAACGGCAACGAAAATTGCTGCAATGCTTTCGCTTTCGATTGGCTACTGCGTATTGTTTGCATCGGTAATTATGCTAGCCAAACTTAGCGGTACAGCACCACAATTGACAAATTCCAGCAGCCTAAAAGATTTGAGTGTTGCACACCGTGTGGTCGGCATCGGAATAGCAAGTTTCGTAACTTATCTAATTTGGTCTGGTCAAATTTGGGCAACTAGTAGCTCTAGCACGGTTTCTGAATACTGCGTTCATCCACTTTGCTTTGGACAAACGGACTTGACGGCGATAATCGCGTCCATCTTTCTTGGCATGATTTCCGTTTTTACACCGTCCATGGTCATTTCAACCCTGCGATCATTGTGGCCATCAAGATAGCTTGTTGGTCCGCACTCAGTGTAACGTCATGGCCGCGCGCGCCATGCGCTGGGCTTCGGCAATTTCATCCGCCGACATTTCAACGGCAATATCGAGACGGTAGCGTTTGGCATCGTCCGAGCCCTTCATGGCCGCAATATTGAACCACTTGTGGGCCTCAACCAAATTCTGAACGACACCAGTGCCCGAGCAATATTTCATGCCCAATTCAAAAATCGATTCTGCCGTTGAAGTAAAAGGGTTGATGTCCGTCATTGTAATCACCTGCATGATTTAACCTTCCTGTTGTCCCGGCTTTTCGCCGTGTGATAGGAAAATCATGCGCTGGTTTTTGCAACGGCGACTTAAAAAGCAGGCTTAAGCCAAGGTGAATCCAATTTTCTTCAATTTTTAACGATGATGAAATCAGACTAAATTTCAATCACTTGCGGAAAGTTTATCTGAAATCTACAGCGTTGCGTAAACGCCGCGTTCACCTTGGTCTCAATTGACAGGCACGCTGACCGCAATGCTGATCGGGTAATGATCCGATCCGGCATTGTCGCCAATCACTTCGCCGCTCGCCGCAACAATGCCCGTGCTTGCAAAAATATGATCGATGGCAAGCTGTGGAAAACCCTGCCTTGCAGGCCAGGTCGGAAGATAGGACAGTCGCTGCAAATCAAGCCCATCAGCAATGGTCTCGTTGATCCGCGAGAATGATGTAGAGTTGAAATCGCCCATGACGATCTTGAGGCCGGTTGCACCTTCGGCCATTTTCACAAATTCGCGCGCCTGGGTAAATTGCGCGCGGGAATGTGGAAACCGCGTTGTGTGAACGCCAAAGATCGTCAAATTATTCCAATCGGGTCCGAGGCTGGCGCTGATATAGGGCGGACCATCCCAAAATGCGCGCGCCTTGAAATCACTGATGGGATATTTTGAAATAAGCGCCGACTCACATGGTGGATCAGTCTGGCATGTATATTGATATGGAAAGTCAGACTTCAAACGGTCGAGCAGCGGCAGCTTTCCAGAATCAAACTCCACAATCACCATCACATCGGGGTTGAGTTGCCGGATTGATTTTTCCATGGCGTCTATATTGTCATTGTATATGTAGCTGTTGAAACTGGCCACGCGCAAAATCTTGTGGCCGGGGCTTGCTGTCGACGCGGTCAAGCCGTTGCGGGATGCAAAGTGCGGCCACGCCCCATAACCCACCAGCAAAATTACCGCAAAAACCGCCGCAGCCAACCCTTTGTATTTGGGAACCGGCAACGCAAGAAGACCAGCAAGCGTGAGCAACAACGCTTGCATGCCAAACTGCGAGAAAATATCAAAGACGATCCACAAATGCCCAAGTCGGCCGAGCAACAGGCCCGCGACGCCAACAATCAGCACAAACATGGCACCGCCCCAATCCCTGTGACGGGGGCGCTTTTTGGGCTGAAATTCTGGCGCTGGTGTTTCGGTCGTACTCAATTCAGCCTCAAATCCCGGTGTTCCACCCGGGTTTAAAAGCCAAATTAAATCAGGCGGCTTTCAAGTGGAAGAAGTTCTTCGGGTGTAGCAAAGCCCGGCAATTCTTCAAACCTCTTCTTCCAGCTCATCACATTGGGATAATGCGACAAGTCGACACCCGCTTCTCCGGCATAGCGCAGCACGCCATAGATGCCGATATCAGCAACCGATGTTTTCTTGCCCACAACCCACTCACCCTTGGCCAACTCATGGTCAAGAACCGCGAGCGCCGCCTTGGCTTCGGTGTCATACATGATGCGAACTTCATCGCCGAACTGGCGCGTGCCCCGCAAACGCGCCCGCAGACGGTAAACCGGAACGGCAAGCTTGTCCCAGGCCCAGAATAGCCATTCCCGAATGCGCTGCTTTTCCAAGGGCACTTTCGATTCAAACTTGCCCAGGCTTTCCGACAGATGCAGCAGAATGGCAGCGGACTGCACTGTCACCAACTGGCCATCGCGCAAGGCTGGAACTTGGCCATAACGATTCTTGACCAGATAATCGGGCTGCTTGTGAGCGCCTTCGCGCAGATTGATGTGGATATAGGAGAAAGGATGCCGCGACAGCGACAACATCAAAGCGCTGGTATAGGTCGGCCCCGATGTGGCGTTGCCATAGAGCGTGAAGCGGGCCTTCTCGGCCGGAGTTGCACTCCGCCCAGAGGACTTGGCGACGACAGGCTTCTTGGCCACAGCAGCAGGTTTCTTGGCCGGAAAAGCGGTCTTTTTCGGCACGGATACAACTTTAGCTTTGGCCCGCGTGGCTGGTTTTGCCATGTGAGCAATCTCCCATAACGATTTGTGTACTGATAGTCAGCACACGGACTATAGCGCACCAGCCCTTGCTTGGGAATTAATTAATAAGAGACTGTAATTATTGGTTAATTTCTAGCTTTTTGCGCAGAATATCATTGACGGCCTGTGGATTGGCCTTGCCGCCCGTGGTTTTCATGACCTGCCCCACAAACCAGCCAAGCAAAGCTGGCTTGGCCTTGGCCTGCTCCACCTTCTCGGGGTTGGCTGCGACAATCTCATCAACCGCCTTCTCAATGGCCCCAAGGTCAGTGACCTGCACCAGCCCCCGCTTCTCAACGATCTCGCCGGGCTCGCCGCCCTCGGTCCACATGATCTC
>JBDSTO010000238.1:0-47877 GCA_039928255.1 Aestuariivirga sp.
CAATGGTTTCTTCAAGCTCTTGTGCACTCATCGAAGTCCACGATGACAATCTTCCGAAAAGCCTTAGCGACATTTCGGCGGCGGCGGCCTTGGTGAAGGTGATACAGAGAATCGTAGAAGGCTCAGCACCCGCGAGGAGAAGCTTGATCACGCGGTCAACGAGAACTTGAGTTTTGCCGGAACCTGCATTGGCTGATACCCAAACGGAATGGTCAGGTGAACTGGCATTCACCTGTGACTGTGTGGCCTTTCTTTCAGTTTTGGCTTTCATTCTTCGGCCAAAATCCACTCGGCAAATCGTGAGAGATGATCATAGTCCATCACTTGCATTTCAGTTTTTGGGGCGCGCCGCGGCAAGTAGGCAGTTTCGAGCGCTTGGTAGCTTGCCAAATGTCCTTTCAGGGCCGCGAGCTCGAGCATTGCCTTGTCGTCAATCGCGCTTTGCTTATACGTAGTGTATTGGAGTTCGCCGGGAACGCGCCCCGCCGAGAGTTTTATATAGAGCAATTCACTGATGGACACGGGGGCGATATCTTTAAAGCCACCCGTTTTCAGGATCGCTGCCTCTAACAAAAGCTGAGGGCTGAAACCTGCACTCACCTGCGCTGACGTAGGGACTTCACCCGTCTTGTAATCAACGATACGCGCCGTGCCGTTCGACAAAACATCTATGCGGTCGGCGCGCGCCGCGAGGGCATGTTGAGCGGACCCGGCAGTGAATGTTATCTGGCCAGCAACTTCGGCAAAAAGTTGGGCAACATTCTCCCGGAGGTGTCGATCGGTTTCTGAAAGCCAATTTGCCATCCGCCCGAATGCCGGCATCCAAAAAGCTGCCACTTCGGGGTCATTCATCAATGGAAGCATGACCTTGCGCCCGGCTTCTTGCAGGAGCCACATGCTGTCCGAACTTGCCGAGCCATTGAGTTGACTGGTCCAGTTGGCGATTGCTGCGTGGAAGAGTGTCCCGCGCAATCTTGAGTCAGACTTTTCTGCCAAACTTTCAAGAGGCACTAATGAGAGAACCCTCTTGGCGTAAACTCCATAGGGATCCCGCAGAAGATTTTCAATTTCTGTCACACTGAAACGTGTCGGCCTGGAGTTAACTGGTGGGTTCGCGCGTGGCTTGTTCAATGGTTGCATGACCGCCTCATCAAGCAATTCCGCTTGTTGGGGCCAAATGACATCTTCGCAGTGCTGATCGGGTAGGCCGGCGGCACTGAAGAGATTCCTCAATCTTAGAATCCAACGTGATGGATTTTTTGGCGTTCCGGAAATTCGCTTTGACCAGGTCAGATAGACTTCTGGATATCCAAGACCTTGTACAAAATCATGAGCTGCCAGTCCGATCTCCCGTTCGGGTTGCGCCAAATCCAATATTCTGCGCATCGGGCGATTGAGCCATGGACCAGGGTCTGGATCTCCCGGCCAAATACCCTCATTCAACCCACCTAGAATAACAATATCGGCAGGCAATAGTCGGGCTTCCAATGTGCCCAAAATTGATAGCCTTGGGTGAGTCTTTACCTGTGAGCGGTATGGCGTAGTTTCAAGAATATGAAGCAAGTTCACCAGAAAGCCCCGCATGTCGCAATCGGGAAAATAATCTGAGTCTTCCCGCAATTGGTTTTCTATTTCGAAAAATGCAAGATCTTCAGGGGTGGCTGTCTCGTGGGCAGGAGAGAAGTTTTTCAAGACTGCCAAGAATTTTGTAAGACAGTCTGCAAATGAACTGTTGTTGTTGTTCTCCAAGGGTGAGAGAATCTGGATGAGAAATTGAAGGAACTTCTCCATGTCCTTCCAAGATTGCTCGTCAATTGCCGCTGCCAAGGGATGAAGACGTTCACCCTTTTCTTTGCTCTCTTTTGCTCTTGTGAGGGCTTGGCTGATTCCCGCCAGCCCTTCTCCCACGCCACCATTGCGAAGTAGGGTCACTTCTATGATCTTCAGAACGGAATTTTTGTCAGCAGAAAGAAATTCATTTGAAACATCCGGATGTCTCAAGAAATCAAAAAGACTAGTTGCCTCAAAATTGCGAAGTACGGCTTGCCCCAAAGCGTGACAAGCCGATGCAATCCCAAATTTGGAAAGAGGTTGGCCAGCTGAATCATCGATAGAGATATTCCATCGTTGTAGTTCATTTTTTACGCGAGCGGCCAGATTGCGGTCGGGCGTTATGAGAGCGGTGGTCTTGTCATTTGAAGCTTCGAGTGTTCTACGCATGATGAGTGCGATTGATCTGGCTTCAAGATGTCGTTCCCGCGCCTCCACCAGCCTAATAGCTTCGGTCGCCTCTCGCAGAATATCGGCATTTCCGGGCAAAGACTGGTTCCAAAGTTCAGCCGTTTCTGTTGGGCGGAGCAACTCACCTTGCAGAAATTCTTTGCGAATATCGCGAGCACCCAGTCTTTGAACCTCGCCTCTCTCAATGCCGAATTCTTCGATCATATTCTTCATTGCAAATTGGGCATGCTCAGGAGGCAAGTTTTGCCAGCTCATATCATCGAGAGTTTGATCCAAGCCAGGCAACACCACAGCACCCATTCGCTGTCGCGCGATAGCCAGCAACAAAGAACGGGTTGCAGGGATGGTACCAGTTGAGCCGGCCGCGATGATGGGCTTCGAAGTAGACTGATCGTTGAGGCGTTGGGCTTCACGTCTCAGTATTTGGTTACGCCATATGGCAAATGTGGTTTTTTGCAGTTGGTTCAACTTCAATGGAAGTTCGAAGTGGATGAGTTCCAGAAGTCCGAGGATCGCTTCTCGATGCTCTGAAAGTTCCAAATCATAGGCTTGGCTTAGATTTGTTAGATCAACTTCTTGCGTATCGAGTTGATGGATGAGGCTTCGTAGACTAAGAGCCAGTCCGAGACTTTGCGAAGCAGAAATATTTATGCTTTGCGCCAATGCCAACGCGGGGTTTTTGCTCGCCCATTGAGAAATCAGATTTTGTAGGACAAAGAGCAAGCCGTTTTGTGAGATTGGCACTGGACGGCTGCCGTCGGTGGAAAACTCGCTATCTGGCTCCTCGTCCAGATCCCCAATTGCCCTTACTTTCGGAAGCAGAATTGCCTTTTGTCCAGCCATGCGAACAAAGATTCTGGTAAACTCACGCGCTGCACGGCGGGTCGGCAACAGCACTGTCCAATCGGCGAACGATAGTGAGGCCTCTCCGTTCAATGGAAAGCCCTCCAGGATTTTACCCGCCAAGACCTCCAAAAACGTTGAAGCGGGGGAGATGGTAAAGATTCGTGGTTGGCTTGGCGTCATACGCCATAGTTTGCCAGTACTTCTTCGGCCTTAGCAATGGCTTCGGGTGTGCCGATATGCAGCCAATGACCTTTTTGGGCTAAACCAAATAAGCGACCATTGGCGATGGCTCTATCCCAAAGCACATTCATTGAAAATGATGAACCGGGTGGGTTTTCAAACAGCCTCGGATGGACGAGATATCCACCGATGTAAGCCAATGCTGTCGTTGAATTCGTTGTTTTTCTCTTCAACCTGCCGTCGACTGCAATTTCGAAATCGCCATTTCCGCCATATCCCGTTGTCATTGCGGGCTTCATGAGTAGGAGAAGACAATCCATCTTTTCGGGGCGCCAGGCTGCTTTCAACCTTGCCAACGCCGGCATTTCGCTGTCGATCCAGAAACTGTCACTATTCATGACAAAAAATGGCTCATTCCCAAGCACCGAAAGTGCCCTGGCAACGCCCCCGCCAGTATCCAGAATAGCGTCAGTCTCATCGGAAATTGTAATTTTGGGGTCAGATACTGTTCTGCTCCAAGCCTTCATTTTTTCAGGTAGATAATGGATATTCACTACCGCCCTTTTGATGCCAGCCTCGCGAAGATGATCGAATACATGGTCAATAATTGGCCGGCCTGACACCATGATTAAAGGTTTAGGTGTGGTGTTAGTCAAAGGGCGCATGCGTTTGCCAAGTCCAGCAGCCAAGACCATTGCCCGGGTTCCGAGTCCTTGAAGTTCCCCAATCAAGTGTTCAGTCCGATCGCTTCTGGGAGGGTGTTCGTATACCAGCGCCGCAAATCTGCAAGAGCTGGATGACGAAGATTTCTCTCAAGATAAAGTGACACGCGCGGCAAATTTTTAAGATAGGCCAGTTTGCCGTCACGCTTAGCCAATCTCGCAAAGATTCCCAAAATTTTGGTCGCGCGCTGTGCTCCCAGAACCGCGTAAGTCCGTGCGAAGTCGTCTGAATTAAATGAGCCAGTGCTTTGCCGTCTCTCCACATAATATGCGTAAAGAGACGCCTCCTCTTCAATCGAGATGTCGATGCGGGCGTCCTGCAGCAACGATACAAGATCATAGGCAGAGTGCCCCAACAGCGCGTCCTGGGTGTCAATCAACCCCACTTTCTTCAATCCTGATTGTTCGGGCCTCCAGATCAGATTTGGAGAATGGAAATCCCGCAAAACCCAAACTGGTTTTCCCGTGCTGGTAAACCCCAAAATGTTTTTCCATAGTTGCAGAAATTCTTCCGCGGCATTGTTCACTATGGACTTCGCCTTAATATGTGGAAAGTACCACGAAGTGAGAAGATCAACTTCAATCAATTGCGCCTCAGTATCATAACTGGGCAAGTTATAGATTGATTGGTCTCGCATTGTTATGTGAGCTGGCCATGATTGATTTGCCATGCTTGCCAGTACGTCGACTGCCGCCTGCATAGGCAACGCCATATCCGCGCCGTTCGCGCGCATTCGACCATATAAAGCATCGCCAAAGTCGTCTATCAGCGCAAATCCCGCCCCGATATCAGACTCTATAATTTCGGGAGCGGCATATCCTTGTTCTACCAGATACTCGTTGACGGCGACGACAGATCGAAGTCCTTCGGCCAAGTGTGCGATGGCGCTGTAAGGCTTTCCATCTTTTACCGGTGGTCCATCTGCCTTGCGTGGCATGTCCATGAGAATTGCTTTGGATTGACCAAGCTTGAGACGTTCATAACGGCGTGAAGACGCGTCACCGTCAAGGAATTGCCGTTCCGCTTTTTGCCAACCCCGATCGCTCAAAAATTTATCTACCTTCAGGAGCCTCGAAACTAAACCAGCGCAACCGCCATATGCGACAATCTCAACATCTCGTGAATTACCAGTTCCAGAAAACTCAATGACAAGCTTTGCATTGCCCAGGTCTTCAACAATAGGGTGCGGCCATTCGATGATAAGCAGGTGGCTGGTTGCAAGGTCCGCTAGACCCAGCTCTTGAATCTCTGCTTCGGAGGTTGTCCGATAAAGGTCAACATGGGCAACGGGTATTCTCGTGATATCATAAGTTTGAACTAATGCGAAGGTTGGGCTTGGAATATCAAAGCTACTTTTTGGATTGCTCAAGGCGTTGATCAGTGCGCGAGCAAAGGTGGATTTTCCAGCACCGAGATCACCCTTGAGGATCAAGATCATTCCGGGACGCAAAAATAATGATAGCTCTCCGGCAAAAAGTTGCGTGTCTCGTTCTGACTCCAAGTGTTTTTGATGAGTTGTCATTGGCATCATGCGGCCGTAACAGCCTTACCTTTTGATGCGGGTGACATGTTCTTTCGTGGACCATTAACGGGAAGTGAGCAGACGACCGTGGTTCCCTGTTCCAATTTCGAAATAAGGGATACCTTCCCTCCGTGAAGCTCGGTGAATGCCTTGACGATTGCCAAACCTAAGCCCGGGCCGCGATGGCTTCCCGGTGAAGGCTTCGATTGGAAGCGATCAAATACCAATGGCTGAAGTTCTGGAGGAATGCCTCTCCCATTGTCTGCCACCCAAATTTGGACTTCTTGTCCAGCACGCCGGGCGCCCATGCGAATTGTCGATCCTGGAACGGAAAAGCCAGACGCGTTCGACAGGAGCTGGGCCACGACTTTTTCCAAACGCTCTGGATCGGCGATAATCGTACCAACATTACTAGCTATTTCGACGGTAAGGTGTTGTTTCCGTTTTTCCAGTTGCCCAGCAAATGTTTCTGCACACTGCTCAAGAAGATGAGAAACGTTGACCGTCGAGAAGGTAAGCTCCATCTGGCCTGCATCTATGGCGGACAGATCAATAATCGAGTCAATGATGGCTTTCAAATCATCAGACGAAGTCCGGATGTTCGCTACATATTGCTTTTGTTTTTCAGTAAGCGGGCCTGCCAACCCGAATTCGAGGCCCTCGGCAAAGCCCACAATTGAAGTAAGTGGAGTTCTGATTTCATACGATACGTTGCTGAGCAATCGATTCTTCAATCGGTCGGCAGCTTCCAGTGCTTCTGTACGGTCACGAAGCGCACGTTCAGCCTTGGCTGCGTCAGAGACGTCTGTAAACGTCAGTAGTGCATTGCCGTCTGGCAGCGGGACCGCCCGGTAATGCAGAAACCGGCCATCCTGCTCCACAATTCCCTCATGATCTTTTCTCTTGGCTTCAATTCCGGTGATCCCGAATTTAATATCCTGCCAAGCGGCTCTTGCTTCGGACGAAAGACTTTTCAGTTGAGCCAATTCCTCAACATGCGGCTTCTCCGCAAGGAATGAGGAGTTCAATGACCAGAAGCGCATGAAAGCTGGATTAAAAAGTTTCAATCGTCCGTCGGGACCAGACAGCGCTACCGCCTCCGCCAAATTGTCTAGTGTTTCACGCTGAACTTCAAAGAGTTCATTATAGCGACTTTCGAGTTGGTGTTCCTTGGTCAGGTTTTCATAAAGGTAGATAATCCCTCCGAGCGGATGCTGTTCTGCAATCACCCGAAGCGAACGACCATCCGGGAGATACCAAAAGGATTCCCGCACATCGATTTTCGAATAAGTTGCAAGGTGCTGATTTCTCCATTCCTTGTAGTTGGCTTCCTCTGGCAATTTTCTCTCTGCCCGCAAGCGATCAAGAATTTGCCCGTCAGTGGGATTTTCACGAAGCCATCTTTCGTCAAATTGCCAAAGATCGATGTAAGCCTGATTGAAGAAGCGCAACTTTTGGTCTGAACCAAAAATTGCGATGGCAGTTGATAACTTATCAAGGGTTGATGCGTGCGCTTTGATATGTCGATCAAGCTCGCGCTCGGTTGTCTCTAAAGCAGTGACGTCAATCGCGTAAAAAGCCTTATAAAGTTCAAGATCAACTTCATGAACATTTACGGCTTTGACTTGTCCCGCCTGGTTGGCATGCGCACGACCAATCAAATGAACTGCGGGATCGGCCTTCGTGCGATCAATGGCATCCGATCGAAACAGAGACAAGTGTGAGTTAAGTACCGCCTCTGAATCACTAGCTTCCGCTGCGGCCACGTAGGCTTGATTGACCCAGATAAGTTTGGAATTCAAATCTGACAACCACGCGGGAAATGGGGCTCCGTCCAATATTGCACTTAGTCTTTCAACCTGTTTGGCCAGCTTATGCGCGTCGTACTGGGTTTCGCTTTGCTGGCGCCGGTTGCCCGAAAGCGGTCTGAACCTCAATGTGGCAATGGCACCTGCGGTTCGCCCGTCGGCCTCTAGGAGTTCGTCTTGATTTGTCTTGATTGCTACATTGAATGACTGACCAGTTTTCCTCAATTCGGCCAAACTTGAAACCAGAACGGTGGCTGAATCGCGCTCAAGCCATGCTGCAAAATTGATAAGCTCAAAAATTGTTGTCGGCATTTTGACGCTGCCGTGCATGCTACCGATGAGGCGATCAGGCTGCTCCTCCCGACCTCGCCATGTCAGCAGCAACTGAGTTTCTGATTGGAGAGCCGATTCAGCCTCATTGAGTTGGGTTTCAACTTCCCCAAGTCGTGCTTTTGCATGTTTCAAGCTTCGCCGCAGCCTGTTGAAACAAATCCAGGATATCAGCATGACGAGGCTGCCAAACAGCAGCCCGGAAGCACCAATTAGTGCAGGGGTGGGCAATTCCAGAGTCTGAGCGCTGGCATTGTAGGGAGAGAGCGCAGCAATGGCCAATGCAAGCACTATTGACTTCAGCGCGGACATAGAGCCCGTCCCGGATTTGTCTCCCAACGCCCGCAATCAAATCTCCGCCTGTCGCGCCCACGAATCACTGTGGCACTCGGACCAACATATAGACTCAAAGGCTGCAGTTCGGGAATTGCTATCAGTAGCGATAGTAGTCGGGTTTATAGGGACCCTTCGGTGTCACGCCAATATAATCGGCTTGTTCCTTGCTCAGTTTGGTCAATTTGACGCCAAGTTTTTCCAGATGGAGTGCAGCGACCTTTTCGTCGAGGTGTTTGGGAAGCACGTAAACTTCACTCTTGTACTTGCCGGTCTTTGCGTTGGTGAAGAGCTCAATTTGAGCGAGCGTCTGATTTGTGAAGGAGGCTGACATGACAAAGCTGGGGTGGCCCGTAGCATTGCCAAGATTGACCAGCCGTCCCTCTGACAGAAGGATAATGCGGTTGCCCTTGGGGAAGTTAACCAGGTCGACTTGCGGCTTGATGTTGGTCCATTTGAAATTTTTCAGTTCCGCAACCTGAATTTCATTGTCAAAGTGACCGATGTTGCAAACGATTGCCATATCTTTCATTTGCTTCATGTCATCAATAGTGATGACATCCTTGTTGCCCGTTGCGGTGACGAAGATATCAGCGTCGGCGACCACATCCTGCAAGGTTTGAACGGAATATCCATCCATCGCGGCCTGCAAGGCACAGATCGGGTCAACTTCAGTTACAACGACACGCGCACCTGCCCCCCGCAGCGACAGGGCTGAACCTTTACCCACGTCCCCATATCCTAGCACAACGGCAACCTTGCCGGCCATCATTACATCCGTGCCACGGCGAATAGCGTCCACCAAAGATTCCCGGCAGCCATACTTGTTATCGAATTTCGACTTGGTGACACTGTCATTCACGTTGATTGCCGGGAACGGAAGCTCGCCCTTCTTTTGCATTTCATAGAGCCGGTGGACTCCTGTCGTTGTTTCTTCGGAAACGCCGATGATTGAAGCTTTCACTTTGTCAAACCAGCCTGGACTTTGTGCAATGCGTTTCTTGATCTCGGCATAGAGGCATTCTTCTTCTTCGCTCTTTGGATGAGCAATTAAAGAGGGATCTTTTTCCGCTTTTGAACCGAGAAGGATATAGAGTGTGGCATCGCCGCCATCATCAAGAATCATGTTGGTGACCTGACCATTTGGCCATTCGAAAATTTTCGCGGTGAACGCCCAATATTCTTTGAGATTTTCACCTTTGAAGGCGAATACCGGAATTCCTGCGGCAGCGATCGCTGCAGCGGCGTGATCTTGGGTTGAATAGATGTTGCAAGAGGCCCAGCGAATGTCTGCGCCCAATGCTTTCAAGGTTTCAATCAACACCGCAGTCTGGATCGTCATGTGAAGTGAGCCCGAAATACGCGCACCCTTCAAAGGCTGGGTTGCAGCAAATTCCCGGCGCGTTGACATAAGGCCCGGCATTTCAATTTCCGCCATGTCGAGTTCTTTGCGGCCCCAATCGGCCAGCTTGATATCTGCGACAAAGTAATCGGTGAAATTGGACATGACTGGCTCCTGCAAATTGATTGAGGTGCGATAGCATGGGCCAAGCGCCTGCGCAACAACTACATAAAGATATCTTTATGTAGCCTTTGACATGGCAAGCTTCAGTTTTTTGAGAAGGTCTTCGATGTCTACTTCGTCCAATTTTCCAATATTGAGCGCCAATTGATTTGCGAGTTCCGTCGCCTCCGCTGACAAGCCAGACGTATCGATGGTGATCTTGGGGTGTGATATTTTGGAAAGTCGAACCAGTTCTTCCGCGTCATCCCAGATGATATTCAGATAAGCAATCAACGACTGCATGACGCGCCAAGACGGCCTGCCCCTTTTGCCATGTTCGAGAGCGGACAAATATGCGCTCGATACATTTACAGCCTTAGCCATCTCACTCAAAGTCAATCCGCGGTCTTTCCGGATTTGTCGGAGTTTCAGTCCAAAGGGCGTCATGTTTATTCGCCACCAACCTTGCGGAGCCTGACATAAAAAGCACCGCCGCCTCCGTGGCGCGGATGGGCGGGCTGAAAGCCAACGATATGAATGCGAAATTGCGCCTCGTGAAACCATAGGGGAACTTCGCGGCGTAATTTTCCTTCGCGCTCCGGAGTGTGGAAATGAGTGTGCCCATGCAGGGTGTGGCCCGCCAAAGGTGAAGCCCCTTTTCCCGTAATCACCAATACTATCTTTTCCCCACGCTGGCGACGGTGGGCAATAAAGTGCAGAAGTTGATGGCGAGCGGTCTCCAAAGTCTCACCATGGAGGTCAATGCGGCTTTCAGGCTCCAATTGTCCCCGTCCGAGGCGCTGGGCTGTTCGTCGTTCCAAAGCGACGATCGGTGGTGCCTGAGTAACAGTTTTTTTGGGTGCCAGTGAAATTGATTCCGCCACGAATCTAATCGTCGACTCGGATTTCAACTGGGAGCGAATAACTGGCTTAGGTGACTTTCGCTGGGAAAGCGCTCGTACCGATTGCTTCACTTCGTCCCACAAACTATGGTCTGGCACTTGGAAGGATTTACGCGCCATAGATCAGTGCCCCAGCCGCCGAACGACAGCGTCCGGCAGAAGCGCTGTCATTCGGCCAGTACTTTTCATATGGCCCGCATTCAGAATGGCGTCCGCCCCCCATCCCCAGTAAACGTCGCCGCGCAAGGCCCCTTGGATGGCAGTTCCTGTATCTTGGCCAATCATCAGACGCGTAAATGGCTTCGACCCTTGTCTGGCCTCAGCGGGGGTTGACGTCTCGAGCCAGAACGGGGTGCCGTACATCCAGAAATTCCGATCAATTGCAAGACTACATAGGGGCGTCAAATTTACCTGCGCAGCTCCGAGTGCGCCTAGAGTTGGATCATCCAATTCAATATCCCGGAAGAAAATATACGAATTGTTCTCCCACATCAGTTGGCGACCGGCTTTGGGATTCTGTTCCATCCAATTGCGCAAAAACTGCATTGACATCGTTTCCGATGTCCCGTGACCCTTGGCCAACAAAGCTGCACCGATGCTGGTATAGGCTTGACCATTCTTGGCTGCAAAAGCGAGGCGCAACGTGCTGCCGTCTTCCAATGCAATTCGACCTGATCCTTGTATGTGAATGAAAAAGGCGTCTATCCAATTATCCAGCCAACAGATTTCCAATCCGCGACCATCAAGTGCCCCATTTTCGATTTGAAAGCGCGTGAAATAATGAGCTGGTGCGTGATTTACAATGTGGCCGTATCTTAGTCCCCTTTGGGCTTCGATATCGCTTGGCAGGGCCACGAGTTCGGGCGGCCTTCGATAGATGGGAACATGAAACCGACTTGATTTTGTAAGACTTCCATTTGCCAGCGGTTCGTAATAGCCAGTAAACAGTCCTTCTGGTTTTTTGTAATCGTTCACCACAAAAGGCTTAAAATGTTTCTCGAAGAAGGCCTTTCCATCCTGAGCTTTTAACGCTGCTTCACATGTTGGCAGCCAATCCTCACGTATTCCGGAAAACTTCGAGCTTCGCCTAAAGCCATGGCCAGTTGATAGAATTTCGACGGCAGATCTTTGGAAGGCCGCCAATGCAAGTGTTATCTCAGAACCAACCCAGCCATTGAGACTACCAAACTTCGTTGATTTGATTTGTTCTGTGCTGCTGATCATGTTTCATTTTCGGCAGCGTCGGTTTCGACAAGCAGCCAATTGGGATCAAGCGATTTCAAATTGCGTTCAAAGGTCCAATAGTCGATATGACTTTCTACCTTCTCGGAACTTCCAAGAATGATTTTGCCCTTTTTGTCTGTGGTCCAGCTGATCAGTCTGGTTTCGAAGCGTGTTTTGAACCCTGCGGTTTCGCCCGTAAGCGTTGCCGACGCTATTCTCACGCTGTCATATCCGATGAGGCGATAGTCGAGTGTTTCCATCTTTTGTTCACGCGCAGTGACCGTTGCCTGGAGGGTTTCGAGAACTTGAGAGCTGACCAGCGGCATGATTTCCGTCAAGCGGCCCGCGCTGAAAGCTTCAAGCACCTTCGCGTGGACTATTTTGGCGCCTTCGAGGAAACGGTTTGGATCCAGGCCGGGATCAATATCTGCCATTGCAGCCAAGGTTTTTGCCAGAGGAGATCCTTCTTTGGCGTGGTTCTGCCAGACCGGGGGTAAATCTTGCAGCTCTGCAGGCGATGGTTTGGCTGGTTCTGGCGGTCCAACGGAATCCCCAGATCGTTCAAAGCCAGTCCGCGTGCCGAGTGTCCGCCAGAGTCGCCAGCCAATGACGACAACAATAACCAGTAGAATAATATCTAGAGTGGTGTTAGTCGGATTCATGCCCAACTATAACAGATCAATTTCCTTCATGTGTATCTGTTTTAAGAGCTTGAATTTGGTTTGGCTTGCGGCTCATTTGCCTTTCTGATAGTCCCAGCGGCACAAGTTTTGGTTTGCGGGTGGCAATTAACCTGCATGGCAGCGAGGCGGAAATGGCGAAGACAATTAAACCCGTAAAAACAGCACCACGTAAGACTGCTGCCAAATCCAGCAATGGCTCTGAATTGAAGGCGACCGCAGCATCTGTTGAGCCGGTTGCACTCTCCACCCCAGAACCCCAGCCTGGACAACAGCCGTCGTTCAAGATTCTTGGGCAATATTTGAAAGATTTCTCATTTGAGAATCCCAACGCCCCTCTTTCATTGGGCCAACAGTCCAAACAGCCTGACATCAATATTGCGGTGAATGTGAATGCTCGCAATCTAGGACCTAATGATTTTGAAGTTGAGCTTCATCTGGAAGCCAAGGCAAGTTCTGAAGGCAAGGTGATGTTTGCTGCCGACCTTCTTTATGCAGGCATGTTCAAGCTCGAAAATTTCCCCGCCAATCTGCTTCACCCTGCCGTGTTGATTGAATGTCCACGTATACTCTTTCCATTTGCACGCCAAATTCTGGCCGACGCCACGCGCAACGGCGGCTTTCCCCCCTTGATGCTGGATCCAATCGATTTCGGCAGCATGTATCAAAAACGCATCCAAGCCCAGACTTCAGGACAAGCCTGAAGCATCATTATTGCTTCCAGAGAGCGCTTTCTCCGAGTGCACCAATAGCAAGGGTATGAGCATCCAGTTCTGCCGCGGTCAGACGCGAAGGCAAATCTTCAGCCCGGATTAAAGGACTGCTCCGGCCTGACGAGACAATCGGCTTTATCATTGGCGTTGATGTTTGAAGTCCCAACACGGTCTGGCGCCCCCCAATGAGATGAAGGTAGACTTCGGCCAGCAGTTCGGCGTCAAGGAGTGCACCATGCTTCGTCCTTCTGGAGTTGTCGATCCCATAGCGTCTGCAAAGAGCATCAAGGCTGTTAGGTCCCATGGGGTGGGATTTGCGGGCAAGCATCAAAGTATCAATCACGCGGTCGGGCGCTATGGCTGTGACTTCGCAATAAGCGAGTTCCGAATTTAAGAAACCCATGTCGAAGGAAGCATTGTGGATGATCAAAACATCATCCGCAATAAATTCGAGGAAATCTTGCATCTTTTCCTTGAACTTCGGCTTGTCGCGCAGAAATGCCATCGACAATCCGTGTATAGCCTCGGCTTCTTTGGGCATGTCGCGCTCAGGATTGAAATAGACATGGAAGGTTTTTCCCGTGGGCAAGTGATTGAGAAGTTCGATCGCCCCAATTTCGACAATACGGTGACCTTCAAGTGGTGAGAGACCGGTTGTTTCAGTATCAAGAATTATTTCTCGTTTAACTATCAAGGCCCGTTCTCCTTGGCTTTTTTAATTCGGCGATGACGGCCAATACTGCTTTTTGAAGCTCATCCAAGCTGCCGTTGTTTTCAATTACAAAATCTGCTCGCGTGCGCTTCTCTAAATCTGGCAATTGTCGGTCTAAAATCATCTTGAGTTTTTCTGCTGTCATAGCTGGTCGCTGCAACGCCCTTGCAGATTGAATTTCTGGTGTGGAGGAGACAACAAGAACAACATCGACGTCTTTATCTGCTCCTACTTCGAAGAGCAGAGGGATATCCAGCGCCACTAAAGGTCTGGCTTGCATCTTTGCCTTTGCCAGGAACGCTTCGCGACGCTTCCTGATTTCAGCGTGCACCTGTTGTTCAAGTAGGGGCAATAGATTTGGGTCTTTCAGCACATATTTTGTGATGGTCTTTCTATCAACCCTGTTGTTCACTGTCGCTTCAGGAATCAAGGATCTGACGAGTTCAACCCCTTGCTTACTGGCATATAATTCATGGACTTCGGCATCTGAATCAAAGACAGGAATATCAGCTGATCTCAAAATCTTTGCTACTTCGGACTTGCCCGTGGCAATCGATCCTGTAAGACCGATGATTTTCATGATCGGTATCCGGGGTCGATGTCCTGTGCCACAAGATCATAAAGTTCGATCGTAACTTTCGGACGAATACCAAACCAAAGTTCAAATCCCCTCACCGCCTGATGCAGAAGCATCCCGAGCCCTGGGACTGTACGAAGCCCCAAAGTTTCTGCATTTTGAATGAGCGAAGTTTTCAACGGCACATAGACAATGTCTGCCACAACCGCTGTCTTGGGCAGCAGTTCCAGCGCGACCTCGAGAGGCTCTTGTCCTGTCATCCCCATGGATGTGGCATTCACAAATAGATCAGCAGTCGGCAGAAGACTTTTCAGGGATTGAAAGTCACCCGCTTTCACAGTTTCTCCAAAATCAGTTTGGATCTGCTGGGCGCGGTTGACGCTTCGATTTATGACGTGAATTGCTTTGGGCGATTCTTCGAGCAATTTGTCGACAATTGCCCGCGCCGCGCCTCCAGCGCCCAAAACCACAACTGATTTATCGTGAAGATCTATGTCAGCCACTTGGGAGAGAAGATTCTGGAAGAAGCCCTCTCCGTCGGTTGAAGTTCCACAAGATTTGCCATTGTGAAAGAAAATTGTATTCAACGCGCCAATTTTTTTCACGCGGTCATCAGGCAGGTCAATTGATGAAATTGCCATTTCTTTATGCGGAATGGTGACATTACATCCGACGTAACCCTGTTCCTTCATGGTCGCGATGAAATGATGGAGGTTTTCAGGCGCAACGGCCTGCTTTTCGTAGGTGGCGTTTAGCTTATGCATGTTGATCCAATAGTTATGGATCAATGGCGAGCGGGAGTGAGTGATAGGCCACCCTATGACGCAGACTTTACTCAAAATGGCGTATTTTCCTGCTCATCTTTTGGGGATAACTTTGCTTATTGTGTGGGTGAGACTGATTTTGCTGTGGGTTCTTAATCTTTTATTAACAAATTGGACGGTGATCAGAAAATTAGAATTCAATCTGTGCAAAACATTATAAGCAGTTTGAATCAAGCAATCGTTTGATTCCACAAACAAAAGTTGAATGATTTGACAGGGCGACTTTTTTCTCCACAACTTGTTATAGGTCATTTTTGACGTTGGTCAGTTATCACCGTTATGTGCCGTCCAACAGTTACATCAATATAGATATTATATTTAGAGAGAGATTGGGAGTGAGTTGGTGAAACCACTGATTGATGTTTTGAATAGTCGAAAGCCAAGCCGGCGACCGATATGGATTATGAGGCAGGCTGGACGATATTTGTCTGAGTACCGGGAGGTGCGCGCCAAGGCGGGATCTTTTTTGGGTTTGTGTTACGATCCAGCTGCTGCCGCTGAAGTCACATTGCAACCACTTCGACGGTTTGATTTGGACGCTGCGATTGTATTTTCTGATATTCTGGTTGTACCTCATGCAATGGGTTTGGCTTTGGATTTTCAGGAAGGCGAAGGCCCAATTCTGTCAACCGTGCAAAATGGCGAGGACGTGTTGCGGCTGGCGGACGTTGCTCAATCTTGGCAGGTTGCCAGGGTATGTGAAACTGTGGCCCGCGTGAAGGCTGGTTTGTCGCCTGAGAAGGCTCTCATTGGTTTTTGCGGCGCCCCATGGACGGTGGCCAGTTATATGATTGAGGGACGAAGCTCTAATCGGGCGAAAGCACTGGAATTTTCCGTTACGCGGCCACAATGGTTTTTGGATTTGATCAATCGGTTGGTTGACGCTTCTATCTCATTTTTGAATATGCAGATCGCAGCTGGCGCAGAGGTAGTACAGATTTTTGATAGCTGGGCTGGCGATATTGGGATTTCTGGTCTGGATGAGTTTGTGAAGTTTCCTATCAAGCGAATAGTGGAGGGTGTTCGTTCTGTGCATCCTGGTTTTCCAGTTATTGTATTCGCGCGTGGCGTTGGCGGCTATCATCGAGAAATTGCCAGCGCCACTGGTGCTTCTGCAGTTGGCGTTGAGAATGGCGTTCGATTGTATGATGTATTTGAAAACTTGCCTAAGGACGTTGCCATTCAGGGGAATTTGTCGCCAGAGCTCTTGTTAGGTCAGAGGGACGCAATTGAAGCTGGAGTGACGGCTGTGGTTGAGGGTATTCCAATGCAGCGACATATTTTTAATTTGGGGCATGGAATTTTGCCTCAGACCGACCCCGCAAATTTGGAATTTTTGATCAGATCAGTCAGAAAGTGTGATCGGGGTTGATGATGTTATTTCTATGGGTCAAGGCCATACACATCGTCGCCGTGATTGCTTGGATGGCTGGGCTTTTCTATCTCCCTCGTTTGTTTGTTTATCACGTTCGGACAGAGGTTGGTTCAGCGACGGATCTCCTGTTTCGTTTAATGGAGGGGCGCTTGATCCGGGTGATTATGCGCCCCGCTTTCATCGTGACGCTCCTTGCTGGCGGGTTGTTGGTTTTTCTTGGGCAGTTCTCTGTGACCGATAGATGGTTGCAAGCGAAACTTTTGGGGGTTGTTTTGCTCGTGATATTCCACGGAATGCTGGAGCGTTATGGTAGATTGTTTGCCGAGGGGTGGCGCGGTCGATCTGAAAGGTATTTCCGGGCGATTAACGAAATTCCTACCGTGCTGCTCATCTGGATCGTTGTATGGGTCGTTGTGAAGCCATTTTCTTGACAGTTAGATTCCGCTTTTTTGTTCTTTGAAATGGTGGTATGTGGCGAAAAGCAGGTCGTTTGAGCCCTGCCCCACGGATTGAGCGTTCTGCTCGTCTTTTCCCAAAGTGAAGTGATGACCGATTTTAGTGAACTTAAGGAGACAAAGCTCTCCGATTTGAAGCGCAAAACTGCTGCTGAGCTGGTTGTGCTCGCCGAGGAGCTTGAAGTTGAAGCTTCGAGCACATTGCGCCGACAAGAGCTATTGTTTGGCATTCTAAAGAATATGGCCGCCAAGAACGTCGAAATTATTGGGGAAGGCGTAATCGAAGTCCTGCA
Organism: Aestuariivirga sp.; assembly: GCA_039928255.1. Classification (GTDB taxonomy): domain Bacteria; phylum Pseudomonadota; class Alphaproteobacteria; order Rhizobiales; family Aestuariivirgaceae; genus Aestuariivirga. Next base: position 17,243 of record JBDSTO010000238.1, read on the forward strand.
GGATGGGTTTGGTTTCTTGAGGTCTGCAGAGGCGAATTATCTGGCGGGGCCGGATGATATTTACGTAAGCCCGAGCCTTATTCGGAAGTTTTCACTTCGCACTGGTGACACGGTTGAAGGACAAATTCGCGGACCGAAGGATGGAGAGCGTTATTTCGCGCTGATAAAAGCCAATACGGTCAATTTTGAGGATCCTGAAAAGGCCAAGCACAAGGTCAATTTTGACAATCTTACGCCGCTCTATCCTGACCAGAGGCTGGAGATGGAAATAAATGATCCGACCCGGAAGGATTTTTCGGCTCGTGTGATCGATATAGTAGCGCCGATTGGTAAGGGCCAGCGCAGCTTGATCGTGGCGCCGCCACGGACCGGTAAGACCGTTTTGCTACAGAATATTGCCCACTCGATCACGACCAACCATCCTGAGTGCTACTTGATCGTTTTGTTGATTGATGAGCGTCCGGAAGAAGTGACGGATATGCAGCGGTCTGTGAAGGGTGAAGTTATCAGTTCGACGTTTGACGAGCCGGCCTCGAGGCATGTGCAGGTCGCGGAGATGGTCATCGACAAGGCGAAGCGCTTGGTTGAGCACGGGCGTGATGTCGTCATACTTCTCGATTCGATTACGCGTCTTGGTAGAGCCTACAACACCGTGGTTCCTTCTTCGGGTAAGGTTCTTACGGGTGGCGTTGATGCCAATGCATTACAGCGGCCAAAGCGCTTCTTCGGTGCAGCGCGAAACATTGAGCACGGTGGTTCACTGACAATTATAGCTACGGCGCTTGTTGATACTGGCAGTCGCATGGACGAAGTGATTTTTGAAGAATTTAAGGGAACGGGCAACTCTGAGATCATTCTTGATCGAAAAGTCGCAGACAAGCGTGTATTTCCTTCCATTGATATCCTGCGTTCGGGCACGCGCAAGGAAGAGCTTTTGGTTAAGCCTGACGTCCTAAAGAAAACCTATGTGCTGCGGCGTATTTTGAACCCGATGGGCACGGTGGATGCAATCGAGTTTCTGTTGGACAAGTTGCGCCAGACCAAAGGAAACAGTGACTTCTTTGACTCAATGAACGCCTAAATAAGCGTGGATTTTAGTTTCGATTCGAATCCGAAATGAAACTGCCGACGACAATTTATGCCATATCCTCTGGGCTCGGTAGGGCCGGTATTGCCGTGGTTCGGTTGTCGGGACCGAGAGCCAAAGTCGTTCTCGATGCCCTTGTTGTAACTTTGCCGGAGCCGCGATCGGCTGCGTTGAGGCGGCTCACTGACGACGGCGAATTAATTGATCAGGCTCTGGTGCTTTGGTTTCCTGGTCCGCATTCGGTCACCGGTGAAGATCTCGTTGAATTTCATGTACACGGCAGTCCGGCCATACTTAGTCGGTTGTTCAAGGTTTTTGCCACTTATGAGGGGGTGGTGCCCGCACAGCCTGGTGAGTTTACGAGACGCGCTTTTGATCATGGTCGCCTCGACCTTGTTGAAGTTGAAGGTCTTGCTGATTTGCTTGCGGCGGATAGCGAGCCACAGAGACGGTTAGCTATCCGGCAATTTGTCGGCGAAAGCTCGGGATTGATCGAGTCTTGGCGTATGTGCGTGATTGAGGTCTCGGCATTCTTGGAGGCGGCAATTGATTTTGCTGATGAGGATGCAGAGATTGGCGCGGTCAATGCTGCGATGGAGTCCCGGGTTGGGAATCTGGTAAGTGAACTTCAGCGTGCTCTTGATCATTCTATAACAGGTGTGGGCGTTCGGAATGGCTTGCGACTGGTTTTCGCTGGAGCACCTAACGTTGGCAAGTCATCTTTGTTTAATTGGTTGCTTGAGCGTGACGCTGCCATTGTTTCTACCCAAGCAGGAACGACGCGTGATGTGGTAGCAGCTGGGCGCAATTTGGGTGGGCTACCGGTATTATTGTTGGATACCGCTGGTCTTCGCGATGAGACGCTTGATGAAATTGAAAAGATGGGAATGGCGCGTAGCCGGGCTGAGGTCAATGAAGCGGATGTTCTCATTTGGGTTCGGGCACCCGGTATTGTCGAAACAGTAGGGCCGGGGCGTATTCCAGATTTGGTCGTGATCAATAAGACCGACTTGTTTGACGAGAACTTGATTCACATACGGAACAATTCCGAAAGCCACGTCTCTGCTAAGACAGGTGATGGTTTGGAAAGACTTCGTGAGAAAATCGATAGTATTGTTAAGGAACGATATGCGGGGGCTGAAAACGCAGTTTTAGTGCGACAACGCCATCGGCAAGCAGTTCTCAAAACGATTCGGTATCTTAACGACTTCTTAACCGACAACAAAAAGTCCCTTGAATTGAAAGCAGAAGATCTACGCCGTGCCGCATGGGAACTGGCTTCCATAACCGGTCGAGTGGATGTCGAAGATTTATTAGGCAAAATTTTTTCTGAATTCTGCATCGGCAAGTGATGTTTCACGTGAAACCGTTACGGCTTTGACGTTTCTCCGTGGACGGATTATGTGGAGCTACAGAAGAAAGCTGTAAGTGATGAACTTTGATGTCATAGTTGTTGGTGGTGGCCACGCCGGCTGTGAGGCGGCAGCGGCGTCCGCAAGAATTGGCGCTAAAACCGCTCTGCTCACTCATCGCTTTTCCAGCATTGGAGAAATGTCATGCAATCCGGCAATTGGCGGTCTGGGCAAAGGGCATCTTGTAAGAGAGATTGACGCCCTGGATGGCTTGATGGGCCGAGTCGCTGACAAGGCCGGCATTCAATTTCGGTTGCTCAATCGATCGAAGGGGCCTGCGGTTCGAGGCCCTCGAGCCCAAGCCGATAGAAAGCTTTACCGGAATTCGATGCAGTCGGCGATTTCTGAACACGCCAATCTTTCCGTGGTTGAGGGAGCCGCTTTTCGTCTGACACTCGAGGCCGGCCATGTGGTTGGAGTTGAAACCGAAGACGGGAAAAAATTATGTAGTCGCGCGGTTGTGTTGACAACCGGTACTTTCCTTAATGGGCTCATCCACATTGGCGAGCAAAAAACCCATGCGGGTCGCGCGGGCGAACCACCTGCCCGAGGGTTGTCAGAACAAATGACGGCTCTTGGTCTCCAGCTTGGGAGATTGAAAACGGGGACGCCTGCCAGATTGGACGGAAGGACCATTGGCTGGAATGTATTGGAGGAGCAGAAAGGTGACAATCCTCCCGTGCCATTTTCGTTCCTTACGACGGAGATCACAACGCCCCAGATATCCTGTTTCGTCACCCACACCAACTCTAAGACTCATGAGCTAATTGCCGCCAATCTGCATCGTTCGGCGATGTATTCGGGTCAGATTTCAGGCACTGGTCCTCGCTATTGTCCATCGATCGAAGACAAGATCCATCGGTTCAAAGACAAATCTTCACATCAGATTTTTCTCGAGCCTGAGGGTTTGGATGATGATACTGTATATCCCAACGGTATCTCTACATCGCTTCCTGAGGACGTGCAGGAGGCCTTCATCCGAACCATGGTAGGGTTGGAAAACGTTCGAATTCTGCGGCCAGGCTATGCCATCGAGTATGACTATGTCGATCCTCGGGAACTTAATCATGATCTCGGTGTCAAAAAGGCTCCGGGATTGTTTCTGGCAGGCCAGATCAACGGTACGACGGGTTACGAGGAAGCGGCAGCCCAAGGATTGCTGGCAGGCGTTAATGCCGCTCAGCTGGCTTCGGGAGGCTCTCCCATCACCTTTGACAGGGCGTCAAGCTACCTTGGCGTCATGGTTGACGATCTCGTTATGAAGGGGGTGGCTGAGCCCTATCGAATGTTTACTTCGCGTGCGGAATATCGCCTCAGTCTCCGGGCCGACAATGCCGACCAACGATTGACTCCCAAAGGCATCCAACTTGGTTTGGTTGGCATCCGGCGAGAACACGCTTTTAAGGAAAAGCTCGCTATTCTTGAGCAAGCTCGCGATTTGTCAAAAAGCCTGGCTGTTACCTCCTCCCAGGCCCTAAAACTTGGCCTCAAAGTCAATCAAGATGGACAAAAGCGCACTGCTCTAGCGCTTATCGGAATGATTGAAGTCGGGTTGGAACAAGTCTCAAAAATTTGGCCCGAAATTGCCGCCTTGCCACATTTTGCTCAAGAAGCGCTGGAAGCGGATGCACTTTATGCCGGTTATATGGACAGGCAATCAACAGAAATAGCGAACCTCCGAAGAGAGGAAGCATCCTTGCTTCCTTCGGACATTGACTATTTTTCCTTACCCAGCCTTTCCATCGAACTCCGCCAAAAGCTTGATAAGCTACGGCCACATACACTGTCTCAAGCTTCCAGGATCGACGGCATGACGCCGGCAGGATTGGCTTGCCTCTTGGCCTATGTTCAAAGGCCCAAACGTGATGTCGCCTGATCTAGAAGCGGAACTTGATTCCTGGTTTGCCCGATTCAATGTTTCACGTGAATCCAAATCAAGGCTGATGTTGCTTCACGACCTACTGGGGAAGTGGCAGGGTCATATCAACTTAATTGGTCCCTCGACTGTTAAAGATATCTGGACACGGCACATATTGGATGCGTTGCAGCTCCTGGCTTTTTTACCAGCAAGAACCCAAGCGATTGCAGATCTTGGCTCTGGGGGAGGATTTCCCGGTCTCGTTTTGGCTGCAACTCAACCGGCCACCGTTCACATGTTTGAAAGCAACGGTAAAAAAATAGCTTTTTTGCAAGAAGCTCTGCGCCAAATGAATGTTCCAGGCCGGACTCATAAATTGCGACTTGGTCCATCACTCCAATCAGGGGCCCTACCGCGGGTTCAAGTGGTAACCGCCAGAGCCTTTGCCCCACTTTCAAATCTTCTCGGGATGGCGCAACCCTTTTTCGGACCCGAAACAATTGGCCTTTTCCACAAGGGACAAGATGTTGATGCGGAATTGACCGAAGCTGCTAAAGCTTGGAGAATTAGATTCAAGAAACACCCCAGCCTAACTGATTCGAAATCAAATATTCTGGAGGTGGAGGAGTTTTCCCATGTCTGACGCCTTCTTGCCAAAGTCCCATCACCGGATTCTCGCGATTGCCAACCAAAAAGGTGGCGTGGGCAAGACAACGACCGCCATCAATCTCGGTACGGCGCTTGCTGCGGTAGGAGAAGATGTTCTGGTCATTGATCTCGACCCCCAAGGCAATGCTTCAACTGGCCTTGGCATTACACGCAGGCCCGGCCAGAGGTCTTCCTATCAGGTGCTGATTGGTGAAGCCGAACTTGCGGATGTTATAATTGCTTCGTCGATCCCGCGCCTCCACTGTGCGCCAGCGACAATTGATCTGTTGGGCGCAGAACTTGAACTCGCAGGTCTGGAACGAAAAACGCACCGACTTTCCGACGCCATTTCGCGTATGTTGAACAATACAAACCGGCGCTACTCCTACATCCTTATAGACTGTCCGCCCTCGCTCAATCTTTTGACGATCAATTCATTGACGGCGGCAGACGCCATCCTGGTGCCGCTGCAGTGTGAATTCTTCGCCCTCGAAGGCCTGAGTCAATTAATGAAGACCGTGGAGAGAGTTCGCACCACGCTCAATCCGAGGCTCATTATTCAGGGTGTGGTGCTGACCATGTTTGACAAGCGCAATTCGCTTTCCGATCAGGTGGCGTCAGATGTACGCCAAGTGCTGGGCGACAAAGTCTATCAAACAGTCATTCCTCGAAATGTGCGGATTTCCGAGGCGCCATCTTATGGCAAACCTGTCCTCCTTTATGATAACGCATGCGTCGGATCGCAGGCTTACATCAAATTGGCTTCAGAAGTCATTCGTCGCGAAAGAGAACTTCGTGCGGCATGACTCGATTCGTTTCCGAAATAATACTCAAGGACTAAATTCATGATACAGGTACAAAAGCGTAGACTTGGCCGGGGCCTCGCAGCACTCATAGGGGACGACACCACCACTGAAGAAGCGATTGTTCAAGATATCCGCTCGTTGCGTCATGTGCCCATTGAGCTTCTTCATCCAAACCCAAACAACCCCCGTAAATATTTTGCTGAAGAGGAATTGGAAAGTCTTGCCAAATCCCTGAAGGACAAAGGCCTGCTCCAACCGCTGGTCGTACGTCCCCGAAATGATGGCAGCTTTGAAATTGTTGCTGGCGAGCGCCGATGGCGGGCAAGCCAACGCGCTGGCCTCCATGAAATTCCAGTTCTCATTCGTGAACTTGGCGACCGCGAAACGCTCGAAATCGCGCTTATCGAAAACGTCCAGCGCAGCGATCTCAATCCTTTGGAAGAAGCACGAGCGTACCGCCAGCTGATTGAGGCTTATGACTATACCCAGCTCCAACTGGCAGAAGGAATCGGCAAGAGCCGCAGTCACATCGCCAACACCATGCGCTTGCTGACATTACCAGAAACAATCTTGAAGCAAATTGAAGATGGAAGTCTGACAGCTGGCCATGCGCGATCTTTGATTGCCACCGAGTCCCCCGAGGAACTTGCAGAAAAAATTATTGCCCTCAAGTTGTCGGTTCGACAATCAGAAGATCTCGCACGCAAGACCCCGTCAACAACGTCGGTTAAAACGGAAAAAGATCCTGATACGCGCGCGCTGGAAAAAGAACTGAGTCACGCCATGGGACTTGCCGTCAGCCTAAAACACAAAGGACAAACGGGCGGGACGGTGACAATCACCTATAAAACACTTGACCAGCTTGACGAAATCTCACGCCGCATTTCGGGTAATTGATCTTTTATCTGGACCCTGATTTTAAATTGCGCGCCAAGGACAGCAAAGCGCGAGACGTGGCGGTATCGGCAATGTCTCCCAGTTGGCGTGATTTCAAAATCAATGCCTGTACTGCGGATTGTAGCGATAACAAGTCTGGCAACGACAGGCGATTCAATTGATTTACAATGGTAATTCGGCGTTTGAAAAAAACTGGCGGTCTTGCCGATCTCACAGCATTGTCTATCGTTTGCCCTTCGGCGACCGCTGAACTGAGACTGGCCAAACGAGAAAGGTGCATGGAAAGTAAAGGCAAAATGCTTTTCGCTTCTTTGCCTGCGGCCCCTCCAAGACCTGCATCAACGCCAGCTACATCGCCACCCAAAACGGCATCAATAACATCATCCAGCGAGTCTTCCGACAGATCTCCACATACTGAAACTACGTCATCCAGAGTCACTTCTTTGGACGCCAGGCAATAGAGAGCCAGCTTTCCCAATTCCTGCAAAACAATTGATCGCTCAAAACCGACGAGATCGAAAAACGATTCTTCTGCTCCATCCCCCCAAACTAGGTCATTTGCTTGCAACAGATTTCTGGCACGTAAAGCGGCGGCTCTCTCGTCATCTGGAAATACTGCTACCGTTGCGGAATATCTCCCACTCTCAAAAGCAATGCGCACCGTCGAATCCCGTTTGAGAGCCTGAGCCTTCAACAAGACAAAATTTCCGCCCGGGCGCTGCTCGAACAATGGCGAGAGGAAGGGAAGACAGGAATCATCAACTCCCTCGACCACTAGCAGGGTCTTGTCACCCAATAAGGACAGTGCATTTAGTGCATCAGAAAACAATCCAGGCGATTTTTTGCAAGCCGAAGTGTCCAAATTTTCGACTAGAAGGGAGGTACCATTTCCCTTCGTCAAACGCGTGACCGCCTGCGCGTTCATCGAAGACACGACAGCCTCATCGTCCCCATGGATCAGAAGAGCAGAAAAATTCGAAAGCCGTTGTTTGAGGAAACTCTCAAACTCCTCTTCTTTCAATGCAGCCATGAAACTATTTGGGGCTAAATAAATTGGCAGCGATGCGTTGCCGCAAATCTTGAGCTACTTCATGGGCTGCCCGTTCCATTGCATTGTTCATAGCGGCCATGTCGGAGACTGGCTGCGAAATGTTGTCATAGGAAACGTTCGAGAAGCTTCTGCCTGAAGTTACCGTTTCTCCCGAAGCCAGGTTGATGAGACTATACTGAACCACCAAATTATAGCGATAACGGCTGGCCAACCTGGTCGAAAAAGACGAGACCGCGATAATCTTTTCGACCGGGCTCAAACGCAATGTGTAGCGAGCGGAAGGATTGTTCCCCAGGCCCGAAAGAAGATCATTGCGAACAATTTGTCCAACTCTTGTCCCTTGTTCCTCGACGGCAACACCGGCCAGGTCAGCAGCAACCGAATGACCCGACCCATTTTGCCCGTAGAGAGGGCGATAGTCGGCGCAACCAAAGAGTCCAGTGATTGCCATCATCAACAAAATAAGACGCAAGACCATCTCAATCTCCCACTACGATATTGACGATCCGGTCGGGAACGACCACCAGCTTTTTCACTTGTTTGCCTTCCAGAGCGCGCTTGACGCTCTCAAGTTGCATCACCTTTGACTCCAGAATGGCACGATCAATGCCTTTTGGCACTAAGATTTCATCCCGCCGCTTGCCACCCACCTGAATGGCAATTGTGACTTCGTCAACAACGATAAATCGATCAAGTACCGTTGGCCAGGGCGTGTCCACCACAGCGGAATGGTTTCCGAGTAAGCTCCAGCATTCCTCTGCCAGATGCGGCATCATGGGAGCCATGACTAAGATCAAGAAACCCGTTGCCTCCCTGATCGCTCCGGTAAGAATGGGCGACTGAATCTTGACCTTATCTGACAGGGCCGTGGCAATTGCATTGGATAACTCATAGATTCGGGCAATGGCCCGATTAAAACGGAGATTGTTTAGGTCATCTGCAATGGCAGCCACAGAACGATGAGACTGGCGACGGAGTGCTAACCCCGCTGCGGCATCAGAAAGTTCACCCATAGAAAGCGCCGCAACATCACCCACAATACGCCAAATACGCTGGGTGAACCGCCACGAGCCTTCTGCACCAGCTTCCGTCCATTCAATATCACGCTCAGGCGGAGTGTCAGACAGCATGAACCACCGGGCAGTATCAGCACCGTAAGCGGCAATGATGGCATCCGGATCAACCACATTGCGCTTTGACTTCGACATCTTCTCGACGCCGCCTACCGTCAAGGTTTCGCCCGTTTTGACATGTTTCCACGTCCCATCGACCTGCACCGCGTCACTCGGCAGAACCCAATCGCCATCCTTTGTTTTAAAGGTTTCGTGGATCACCATACCTTGTGTGAATAAGCTTTCAAAAGGCTCATCGGCATTCAAGTGTCCGGTCTTGTGCATGGCGCGCGCGTAAAATCTCGAATAGAGTAGATGCAAAATCGCGTGTTCAACACCGCCAATATATTGATCGACCGGCAACCAATATTTGGCCGCTGCTGCATCAACCGGCTCCTTGTCTTTGGGCGATGTGAAGCGCGCAAAATACCAAGAAGAGTCAATGAAGGTGTCGAAGGTGTCGGTCTCACGTTCGGCCTTGCCACCACAATTGGGGCAGTTCACGTGTTTCCAAGTCGGATGGTGGCTCAAAGGATTTCCGGGCCTATCGAACTTGACATCCTCAGGAAGTTCAACAGGCAGCTGTGATTTGGGAACCGGCACAATGCCACAAGCCTCACAATGGATGACAGGGATTGGGCAACCCCAATAACGTTGGCGGGAAACACCCCAATCGCGCAGACGAAAATTCGTGGTGCGTCTGCCAATGCCAGCAAACTCAAATCGCTTTGCAACTTCTTCCTTGGCCTCATCAATCGACATGCCATTAAGAAATTCCGAATTGATCAGAACCGACTGATCATCGTCTTTCTCAACATAGGGCTCAGTCTTGATTTCGAAAGTTGTCGTATCGACACCTCGCGGCGCCACCACAGGCAAAATGGGCAGATTGTATTTCAGTGCAAATTCGATGTCGCGCTGATCGTGTGCAGGGCAGCCAAAAAGAGCGCCCTCACCATAACCCATCAACACAAAATTGGCAGCGTAAACCGGGAGCCTCACTCCTTTGCGAAAAGGATGTTTCGCATATATGCCAAGTGGACAGCCGCGCTTCTCCGCCCGTTCAATGTTTTCTTCGCTGGTTCCCAAGGCGGCAACTTCCTTGCGGAAATCAGCCAGAGCAGGATTGCTCTCGGCTAATTTTTTGGCCAATGGATGGTCGGCCGAAACGGCACAGAAACTTGCCCCAAATATTGTGTCGTGACGCGTTGTGTAAACAGTCAAACCTTCATCGAGTGGTTTGCCGCTCTCATCTTCCAGTTCGAACGTGAACGTCATGCCTTCTGAACGGCCTATCCAGTTTTTCTGCATCAGACGGACTTTTTCTGGCCAATTGGGCAGGCGATCCAATGCGGCCAAAAGATCGTCCGCATAAGCCGTGATCTTCAAAAACCATTGGGCCAATTCGCGCTTTTCAACCGCGGCACCTGAACGCCAGCCCTTGCCATCAATAACCTGTTCATTGGCCAGAACCGTCTGATCAACAGGGTCCCAATTCACCAACGACACACGGCGTTCGACCAGCCCAGCCTTCATAAAATCAATGAACATAGCTTGTTCGTGCATGTAGTATGAAGGATCACAGGTCGCAAATTCGCGCGACCAGTCGAGCGACAGCCCCATGGATTTCAGCTGGCCACGCATCGTGGCGATGTTGTCATAGGTCCATGATTTCGGGTGAATACCACGCTCAATTGCGGCGTTTTCGGCCGGCATGCCGAAAGCGTCCCAACCCATGGGATGGAGAACATTATATCCGCATGCCCTGCGAAACCGTGCGATGACATCGCCCATCGTATAATTTCGGACATGGCCCATATGAATGCGGCCAGAAGGATAAGGAAACATTTCCAGGACATAATATTTCGGGCGAGCACTATCTTCAGTTGACTCAAAAGACTTGGATTGGTTCCAGAAAGCCTGCCATTTTGGTTCGACTTCACGATGATTGTAGCGTTCGGGGGCCAAGAGAATACCTGTTCTGTCAGAAAATCACTGAATGAAGGTTTTCCGTACCAGTCCTTGCAAAGCCCCGCAAGCATGGGCATGAAATGGCCATTATGACCCAGGATGCACTGTCTCGTCTGAACGATGTGAAACGCCGGATCAGCGCCGCCCTACAAGATAGTGGCAGGGGGCAATCATCAGCCCATCTCATCGTTGTTTCGAAGACTTTTGGTGAGGAGGATATCATCCCTCTGCTGCAGGCCGGGCAAAGAAAATTCGGAGAAAATCGCGTACAGGAATCACAGGCGAAGTGGCCGGGGCTCATGCAGAAATATCCCGGTGTTGAACTTCATCTCATTGGCCCTTTACAAAGCAATAAAGCGGAGGAAGCGGTTACCCTGTTTGATGTTATCCAATCCGTCGACCGTCCAAAAATCGCCGAGGCCATAGCCAAGGCGAGCAAGCGCCAGGGACGCAAAATCCAATGCATGGTTCAGGTCAATATTGGCTCAGAACCCCAAAAAGCCGGCATAGAACCCAAAGACGCCGACACATTTATCAGATCGTGTATTGATAACCAAAAACTAGATATCATCGGTGTCATGTGCATTCCACCCGCGGACGAAGACCCTGTTCCATTCTTTGAAAACCTCAAAGAAATCGCCAATCGAAATAACCTCCAGGAAATCTCCATGGGAATGAGTGGGGATTATGAACTCGCATTACAACATGGAGCAACCATGGTACGTGTGGGTTCAGCAATATTTGGGACCCGTCAATCTCATTAGATGTGCAAAAGGATCGACCCCCTACAACGGGCCAGGATTTTTCTCATATTTACTGCAGATAGGGCAATGCAGCCTTCAGTGCCTGTTTGTCCTGGGCGGGTGAGATGCAAAAAAATTGCACTCCCAAGGCCTTTAACCCGCGGTCGCTGATTGTGGTCGGTCAAGGCCAGAAGGTCGTAGCAACAATCGTTCCTCCAAAGCACTTCGCGACTTTGCAAAAATGGCAACTTGACTGGTCGATTGTAATGCCCGCTCGCTACGTCATCGCACCATCCTTGGGTGGCCCGCAGAGGCGCGGCTTTAATCTGCGTCCTTGACCGTATCATCCGGTCGGCCCTGAACATAAGGCTACCTACTTTAAAAGTGCCTTTGGGACTTTTTCTGTCACCTTCTCGTTTTAAAGATGACCTGCCCTTCGTCCCCAAAATACAGGGGTAAGACCAGCATCCGAATTGCAAGAACCCACGAGAGGTGGAATCACTGATCGCGCGAATGTGAAAACGTGTTATAAGTTTGCTCACGGCCAAGTGTGTTGCCTCACGTGTCAGATTAGTGAAAAAGCATCCCACATCTTGCGAAAGTTGAAGTGCCATGTCCACCACCAAGAAAATCCTGATTGTTGATGATGATGATGCGTTAAGGGACGTTCTGAAAGATCAATTCTCACTACATGATGAATTCAGCATCAATGACGCGGCAACTGCTACCGCGGGTGTCAAAGCCCTAAAGCAGGATCATGCCGATCTTGTGGTCCTTGACGTTAACTTGCCAGATATGGATGGACGCGAAGCCTGCAAGATCATGCGGAAAAATGGCTATAAGGGCCCAATTATCATGTTGACGGCTCAGGCTTCCGATTCTGACATGATTCTTGGGCTTGATTCAGGCGCCAATGATTATGTGACCAAGCCGTTTCGTTTTGCTGTGTTGCTAGCAAGAATAAGATCACATCTGCGCCAACACGAAAATTCGGAAGATGCCGTATTTCAGATCGGGCCTTATACATTCAAACCCGCCGCCAAGCTTCTGTTGCGCGATGACAACAAGAAGATTCGACTCACTGAGAAAGAAACTTCAATTATCAAGTTCCTCTATCGTGCCGGAGAGCAGAGCATCAGCCGGGAAACGCTGCTTCATGATGTTTGGGGATACAATGCAGGCGTTTCCACCCATACGTTGGAAACACACATCTACAGGCTAAGGCAAAAAATCGAACGAGACCCCGCTCATGCCGAAATCCTGGTCACCGAAGGCGGAGGGTACAAGCTGGTCCCTTGATTTTGTAACCCATTCGCGTTCAAAGAGCTGAATGGACAGGACTGATTTGCCCCGGGACTTCAATCATCTGGATTTTACGCCATGAGCGTTGGAGCTAGTGCAGAAATTCTGCGCGCTCTTCCCATCTTTGCGGATTGCGAAACCGTTCCACTGCAGATTATTGCATTTACGGCGGACCGACAGGAATTCTCCGCTGGTGAAGAGATTATAACGCAGGGCAAGAAGGCAAGAGCAGCCTTTCTGGTTCTCAGCGGTCAAATCAGGCTTCTGGCCGCTGCTCAGGAAATTGGTTTGGCAGATCCCGGTACCCTTCTCGGTGAAATTGCAATGATAGGGGCTGGTGCCTATTCTATTTCAGCCGTTGCTCTGGACACTGTTTCTACAGCGCGGATCAGCCGTGAACTATTCTTGAAAGTCGCGAGGGAATATCCGCAATTTGGAGCGACTGTGGTTCGCAACCTGGGCGACAAGCTTGATGCTTCTGTGCGCCAATTGGACTCGGTTCGGGTCCTGCTTGACCGCAGCAGAAAATTCTCCGACCTCTAAATTTTCAGATATTGAAGTGCGCAATTACCGGCACATGATCAGAAGGCTGGGTCCAGTTTCGCGCTTCGCGCAGAATCTCAACACTTGAGCACGCTTCAGCCAATTTTCCCGTTGCCCAAACATGATCAAGCCGGCGCCCACGATTTGATGCTTCCCAATCCTTGGCGCGATAACTCCACCATGTGTAGAGCTTCTCATTCGCAGGAACGTGCTTACGCATCACGTCGACCCATGAACCGGCCGTTTGGATTCGCCCGAAACCCTCAGTTTCAATAGGTGTGTGGCTGACGATTTTCAAAAGATCCTTGTGCGACCAGACATCATGTTCAAGCGGCGCAACATTCAAGTCTCCAACAACAATAGCCTCGTAGCCCGGCGGCTTGGCATGGGTTTTTGACCAGTCCTCCATTTCCGCGATGAAACGAAGCTTGTGATCGAATTTTTCATTGATTGTGCGGTCTGGCTCGTCACCGCCCGCTGGAACATAAAGGTTGTGCAAAACGAATGGAATTTCAACATCAAAGGAAGCGCTGATATGGCGGCAATCGCCCTTGTCACAGAAATTTCTACTCAGCTGGGAATGAAATGGCAGTCGCGATACAATGGCAACACCGTGATAACCTTTTTGGCCGAATTCGGCGATGTAGCTGTATCCGAGCTCCTTCAGCGAGGAGGAGGGAAACTGCCCTTGCGGGCATTTGGTTTCCTGCAGACATAGAATGTCGGGTGCCTTTTCCCGAAGTAGTTTTTCAACAAGGCCGATGCGCAAGCGAACAGAATTAATATTCCAGGTAGCCAATGAGAATTTCATGGCTGAGTTTTGGCATTCTAGACAAAATGGGGCAAGCGGAATTCGGCCCTAAGGTGTTCCGCGGTCAATCTTGCTCACAAACAACTTCGGGTCGAAACTTCCTCCTAAGACAATATTCGTCAATTGCACGGTGGTGTGTCGACCTTTGCCATCCACAACTACCCACTGGATCAATTGATTGCGCTGTTCGTCATAAACCAACGTGATGTATCCGCCCAAGGAACCCTTGCGATCGACGAATGAAACGCTGGTCAATCCATCAGTCGAGTCAAATCCGATGACGTCAGTTTCAGCCAGAAGATCAATTTGGGGGGCGACGACCAGCCGAAGAGGTGTGGAAGAAAGTGGGAACTGGTCACCCTTTTCCTTGACCTTGTCCTTGATCGTCAGCCAGCGACCGTCCGACACAATGAGGAGCGGATTGGGGGGCGCATATTCAAAGCGAAGCTTGCCGGGTTTGGCGATCAACATCTGGCCCTGCGCCATGTTGCCCTTGGAACTTACCTGTACAAAATCAGCTTTCAGCGATTGAAAAGAATTCAAATAGTCGTTGAGCTTCCTAATCGATTGTTGTTGCGCGGTCGACAAGGCCATCGGTGCCTGCTTCGCTTCAACGGCAAAACTTCCTGCAATTGACATCAGAAGGGCCAAAATCACTACTGCCATAGAATTTCGGAAACTTTTCAACTTTAGCCTCGAATCAAAAAACTTGTTGTATTGCTTACACTTATTGAGCGTCTGCTAGCATTGCAAGCGGGCGGCAATAGGGCGGAAGAATGATCAAACCCGGGCGCTGTCACCCGGCACCAAAATTTCCCGTTTGCCCGTGGCATTTGCAGCGGAAATCAGGCCTTCCTTTTCCATCCGCTCAATCAGGCTCGCCGCCTTATTATAGCCAACCTGCAAGCGGCGTTGGACGTAGGACGTAGAAACCTTTTTGTCGCGCAAGACAACAGCGACCGCTTGATCATAGAGTTCGTCACCGGATCCGCCGCCCTCAACTCCAGGATAACCATTGTCAGAACCACTAGACTCATCATCAACTTCTTCTGTGACAGCTTCCACGTATTCCGGCGAGCCTTGGGCCTTGAGGTGATTTACGATTGCTTCAACTTCACCGTCCGTTACGAACGGCGCATGTAGGCGCGAGATACGACCACCTCCGGCCATATAAAGCATATCACCTTGGCCAAGCAGTTGTTCAGCACCCTGCTCACCCAAAATGGTGCGGCTGTCAATTTTAGACGTAACCTGGAATGAAATGCGCGTTGGGAAGTTGGCCTTGATTGTGCCTGTGATGACATCCACGGATGGACGCTGTGTCGCCATCACCACATGAATGCCAGCGGCACGCGCCATTTGCGCGAGGCGCTGTACAGCGCCTTCAATGTCCTTGCCGGCAACCATCATGAGATCGGCCATTTCATCGATAATCACCACGATATAGGGCATTGGAGTCAGGTCCATATTTTCCTGCTCGAACATCGGTTGCCCGGTTTCGGCGTCAAAACCCGTCTGCACGGTGCGCGACAGTTTTTCACCCTTGGCAGCAATTTGGGCGAGCTTGGCATTGTAGCCATCGATATTGCGCACGCCGGTTTTTGACATTTTGCGGTAGCGATCTTCCATCTCGCGCACCGCCCATTTCAAAGCGACGACGGCCTTCCGAGGATCGGTGACCACTGGTGCCAAGAGATGAGGAATTCCCTCATAGACTGACAATTCCAACATCTTTGGATCAATCATGATCAGCTTGCACTTGTCAGGTGGCAATCTGTAGAGAAGCGACAAGATCATTGTGTTGATGCCAACAGACTTGCCTGAGCCCGTTGTACCGGCTATCAGCAGATGCGGCATGCGGGCCAGATCGGCAGAAACCGGTTCTCCGCCAATGTTTTTGCCCAGCGCCAATGTGAGGTTCGTCGTGTTCTTGATGAAACCATCATGGGTCAGAAGCTCGCGCAGATAGACTGTTTCGCGCTTTGGGTTGGGAAGTTCAATGCCGATGGCATTACGCCCGGAAACGACTGCAACACGGGCAGACACAGCACTCATTGATCTCGCGATATCATCGGCAAGGCTAATGACGCGTGATGACTTGATGCCGGGGGCAGGCTCAAGTTCATACAAAGTTACAACCGGGCCCGGCCGCACATTGATAATCTGTCCGCGCACACCAAAATCTTCGAGAACTCCCTCAAGACGGCGCGCATTCTCTGCCAGAATCTCTGGCGAGAATTCGGGCAAGCGGCCCTGTTTTTTAGGTTCGCTCAAAAGCTCCAGCGGAGGCAGCTCGAATCGTGATTTGCTTTTTGTCTTATTAATCTTGGCAACCGGTTTTGACTGCGAGATTGCCGTCGCCTCCTCCTCAAGCTCGTCTTGGAACGCAAAGCCATCAAAATTTTCATCTGGTCCCAACTCATCATCGTTTGGGTACAAATTTTGATTAGGATTTATCGCATTTCCACCAGACCCGGGCAGGAACTTGGGCTCGAGCCTTGTAGAGGTATTTGATTTCAAGCTCAGGGGAGCAAAGCGACTGATCCGGTCTTGCGAAGTAACAACAGTTTCAAAACCGTCATCGTCCTCCTGAAAACGCCCACCAGATTTTCGCGAAAGTTTCACCGGTTTTGTCGTCCACCAGGCAAGCATCTTGCCCCAATTCAGCCGCACACGAGGGGCGCTGGCTATAGGCTTGCGCTTCTTATCAAGTGGCATCCGCTTTGGTGTTTTGCTCTGGGTAAAACCAGGCACAAGGTCTGCCCAACTTGTGCCGAGGGCCTTAGGAAAGGTCCAATACAATGCCCAAATGGCCGCCGCGCCTGTCAATGCCTGTGCAAGGAAAAGCTTCATGCCGACTGAAAGCGTTGAAAGCATTGCGCCGGAAATCACGTCACCGATATTGCCGCCATAGCCTCCCGCCAGAGGCCAGTTTGAATGGACAGGCAATTGCGATAAAGCGAATGAGACTGCTACGGAACATCCAATCCAGCCAAATCCCATGACTTTGACATTTTCGGGACGCTGATGGCGCAGAAACTGCGAAGTCCAACCCAGCGGTATCAGCAAAAGGGGCAGCGCACCCAAACCAAAGAATTGGATCATCTGGTCAGCAAGGATTGCTCCCCAGCTACCCATCCAGTTGTGAACTCTTCCGCTCGTGGCGTGGTTGAAGGAGGGGTCGGATGACGACCAAGTCGCCAAAGCCGTTCCCAACGCGATTATGGCGGCCAACATGACCAGCCCACACGCCTCCAATAGGCGTCGCTTCAGAAACCGGCGCAACGCGGCAGGAATGGTGTTTTCATCAGTCTCAAGTGCGTCGTGAATGGCCATGCCGAGCTCCGGGTTTTCCGTCCCTGGAGGGGCGGTCTAACAAAGGGTTAATGGCAATCTGAAGGCTTAGGGTTAAGGCTGGGTAAAAAGCTGGTGGCACAAAAGAAAAAGGCGTGCCGGAGCACGCCTTTTAGGTTGTAGAAAGTTGGGTTTATTGGACGGTTTCGCCGTGCAGGTTGATGTCGAGACCCTCGACCTCAACTTCCTTGGAAACACGAAGACCAATGGTCGCATCAATAATCTTCAGAATGATGTAGGTGACCACGCCGCTCCAGATGAAGGTTCCCAGCACGTCATAAAGCTGGATTAACACCTGGCCGGGATTGGCGTCATAAAGCCAGCCCTTTCCGGCGCTGTTGATAGCACTGTTGGCGAAAACACCGGTCAAGATGGCACCCAAGGCACCACCAACACCGTGCACGCCCCAGGCATCCAACGAGTCATCGTAACCAAAGAACTTCTTCATGTAGACGGCGGAGAAGAAGCAAACGGCACCTGCGAGAAGGCCGATGATCAAGGCTCCCATAGGATCCACAAAACCTGAGGCAGGGGTGATGGCGACGAGGCCAGCAACTGCGCCCGAGATCATGCCAAGGATGCTTGGCTTCTTGTGAATGATCCATTCTGCAATCATCCAGGTCAGGCCAGCGGCGGCGGTTGCAATTTGCGTTGCTGCCATGGCCATGCCGGCATTGACGTTGGAGGTGAGAGCCGAACCAGCATTAAAGCCGAACCAGCCGACCCACAGAAGTGATGCACCAATGACTGAGAGCACGAGGTTGTGCGGCGCCATGTTTTCAGTGCCGTAACCGGTGCGCTTGCCAAGTACCAAGCATGTAACAAGAGCTGCCGTACCAGCGTTCAAATGAACGACCGATCCGCCTGCGTAGTCAAGTGCTCCCATCGCACCGAGCCAGCCACCGCCCCAAACCCAGTGGGCAATCGGGCAATATACGAAGATCAGCCAAAGACCCATAAACCACAAGAAAGCTGAGAACTTCATACGGTCTGCCAAAGCACCGGCGATAAGGGCCGGGGTAATGATGGCAAATGTCATCTGGAAGGTCATGAAGACCGATTCCGGAATTGTGCCGGAGAGTGAGTTGACACCCAATGGCCTGAGGAAGGCATAGGAGAAGCCTCCAATGTAGCTATTGAGGCTGCCACCGTCTTTGAAGGCGAGGCTATAACCAATAATCATCCACAAAATGGTGATCAGCAAAGTGGCGCCAAAGCTTTGTGCGAGCGTTGCCAGTACGTTTTTCTTGCGCACCATGCCGCCGTAGAAAAGACCCAGGCCCGGAATGGTCATCAACAACACCAAGGCGGTGGAGGTCATCATCCAGGCCGTGTCGCCGGTATCAAGTTTAGGGTCATCGGCCAGAGCTTGGGTTGCCGGCAGGATCGCTGCCAAGGCGAGCCCACTTGCCAAAGCACCGAAGGTCTTTCGGTTGATTAAGTTGCTCAACATTTCATTTCCTTTCTGAATTTCGCGCTTAGAGAGCGGCTTGGCCGGTTTCGCCGGTACGAACGCGCACGGCAGAATCTAGCGGAAGGACAAAAACCTTGCCGTCGCCGATTTGTCCCGTCTTGGCAGAGTTTTGAATGGTCTCCACAACCTTGGCGCAAAGATCCTTTTCGACCGCAATCTCGATCTTGAGCTTGGGAACGAAACTCACGGCATATTCAGCACCACGGTAGAACTCCGTATGGCCGCGTTGGCGGCCATGGCCTTTTACTTCGGTGACGGTGATGCCCTGAACGCCAATGGCCCCCAAAGCCTCTCGCACTTCCTCAAGTTTGAAGGGTTTGATGATCGCAATGATATAATTCATGTTTGAAGCCTTTCTCCTTTTCCCACAGAGGCCTAACAAGTTGTGTGCCAGATGAAATTAGCGCAGCAATTGCTTGATTCTAAACAGTTAAAATTTTAAGGCGGGATGTCGGTCGAGCTTCCGGTGATTATTTTTTAGGCATTTTTAGGAAGATGCCTGGTTTTTGGCCATTGAATGGGGCCTCTATGTGGGGATAGCGATGATCAACAGTTGAGGAGCTTGGTTGGCCAAAATCTTGTCTTTCCCCATCGCAGAAAAAACAAGCGGGGAGGATAGAAGAGCGCAAGAGTCACGCCTGATGGGTGCCTAACGGCTTCGGCCCGCTTTTTCCAGTTTTTCTTCGTAGTGCGCCCAAATCGCAAGTTTCTCCCGCCCCAGTTTTTCGAGATACGACCAAGTGAAAATTCCGGTGGAATGGCCGTCGCTGAATTTGAGACGAATGGCGTAGTTGCCGATGGGTTCCGCGCCCGTAATAAAAACATTCCGCTTTCCGAAAACCAATTGCTCTTGGCCCGGCCCGTGGCCTTTCACTTCGGCACTGGGGCTTTCAACCCTCAGCAATTCTGCAGACAGCGTAAAAACACGGCCGGAACCGAAGCTCACTTCCAACGCGCGGCCTTGATCAGCGATGTGAAGCGCTGTTGGCCAGGTTTCAGGCTCAGTCATCACCGATTTCCCGGGCCTCGCCGGGCAACATGATCGGAATGCCGTCCCGAATGGGATAGGCAAGCTTGACCAGTTTAGAAATCAGCTCGTGGGTTGACTGGTCATACTCCAGACGCTGATGAGTGACCGGACATACCAGCAAGGCCAACAGCTTGGGATCAGGAGTGCGGCTGTCGGTGCTCATTGCATGCGCTGTCTGGTACTGTTGCCACTGCGCGACAACTGTAATTCTGTCAAAGCTACCAAAACTTCGGCTCTTGATTTCAGATCGGGCGCTTCCAGCAAGGCCTGCTTGTCGCGTGGGGGGTAGGGCGCAAGCAGTGATAGTGTATTGACTAAAATCTCGGTGGAAACCTCCTCAACCTCGCGCCAATTTGCAGTCATGCTGTTAGCCTCCAGATAACTCCTGAATGCCGCTACCAACTCCCGGCGATTGACGCTGGAGGAGCCTGTCTCCGACACAAGATCACCAGCAAACTTGTCGTAGTCAACTGAAGCCTGGCGATAGGCTTTGTCTGTCTTAGCCTCTTCTTCCAAAGCGAAACGGCAAACGCCCGTGATGGTGATCATCAATCGTCCATCTTCACTTTCAGAATAGGCGGTAATTCGACCTGCGCAACCGATCGCCTGGAGCTTCGGATTTGCGTCTAATTCGCCATCAAGGGGTTGGATCATGCCTATCATACGGTGACTGCTCATCGCATCTTCCACCATCGCAAGATAGCGCGGCTCAAACACGTTCAATGGCAAATCCACCCGTGGCAACAACAAGGCTCCCGCGAGGGGAAACAGGGGCAAGTGTTTTGGAAGATCTGAGATTTCCTGGTAGCGCGGAATTTGCGGCATGACTGACTATAGCAGCTCTTACTCAGGAGAACAGAACAGAAGACAACTTGCGGCGACCTGCCAGCGTAGCTTCGTCTTTGGGACCCCAGACTTCAAAAAATGAGACAAGGTGCTTTCGCGCGCCATCATCATTCCAGGTCCGATCCTTCTTGATCACGTATACAAGTTGGTCGATGGCATCGATGCGTCTGCCTGCGGCATTCAGCAAGTCGGCCAACTCCAACCGGGCCGAATAGTCGTTGGGATTTTCTGCAACCTTCTTTTCAAGCAAACCCAAATTTGACGTATCCACGGGGTGAAGTGCCAACTCCAATGCGGCCCTTGCTGAAATAATGTTGGCGTCACCCGCTTTGTCCACCGGAATGGCCGCTTCAGTTTCAACAGCCGCCACCAGATCGCCCAGTTCAATTTCCGCCCTGATTTTCAAAGCGAAGGCCTCGGCCATTGTGGGTTCGGCTTGAATGATCTGGGATGCAATGTCGATGACGGCCGGATAATCCTTTTGGGCAAGACCCTCGCGCGCCATGGTCAGCGCCTCTTCTATTTGTTCGGCTCGGCTGCCGAGCTTGCCCAAACGCGCCACGAACTGACGAATTTGTGACTCAGGAACAGCTCCCATGAACCCATCCACAGGGCGACCGTCAACAAAGGCAAATACTGCGGGGATAGATTGCACTCGCATCTGCGCCGCAATTTCCGGATTCTTGTCGATATCAATCTTGACCAGCTTGATCTTGCCGGCTGATTCTTCCACAACTTTTTCCAGTGCTGGGCCTAATGTTTTGCACGGACCACACCAAGGGGCCCAAAAATCCACAATGACGGGCACCTGTTTTGAGGACTCAATGACATCAGCCACAAAATTCTTGGTGTCAGAGTCCTTGATGTTGGATTTGGTCCCGGCCGAAAGATTGCCAATGTTCATTGTATTCATCTGTTTTCCTTATCAGAACATGGGACTGCAATAACGGCAGTTCAAGTGGGATCACTTACCGCCACGACACGCGGGCGGTGACCGGTTGCCTCTATGAACTTGATCAGATCCCCACTTGATATTGTGGTGGTCGCATCATTGCTCAAGGGGTGATAGTTCAGTAATCCATGTTTCATCATGGTTTCGTCCAGAATGACGTTGGTCAGGTGCTTTTCATCATTGATCAGACCAAATGGGGTTACGGAACCTGGCGTAACGCCCAAGATTTCCAGTAGAAGCTCGGGCTTACCAAAAGTCAGCCGTTTCGAGCCAATCTTGTCCTTGGCGGCCTTGAGATCGATACGCGCATCTTCCAATGCCACGATAAGCCAAAGAACGCCTTTTTCATCCTTGCAGAACAGGTTCTTGCAATGGCCGCCAGGAATATCGCCGTGAACCAGCCTCGCATCTTCGACCGTGAAAACGGGAGGATGCTCGACCGTTGATGTGCTAATTCCGAGACTTGTAAAGAAAGCAAAAAGTTCAGTGCGGGTTTTGGGCATTGTTTGGCATTTCACAAGGTTTGAGCGGGCTCAAAACACGCTATTGCATTTCGGTGGCAGTTCGGCAATAAGGCCCCCGTTGCACTGGTTACCCATCGTGCAGCCGCTTTAGCGGGCGTAGCTCAGGGGTAGAGCACAACCTTGCCAAGGTTGGGGTCGAGGGTTCGAATCCCTTCGCCCGCTCCAATTTCCGCAACAATTGTAAAGTTCGACAGTTCGTTGTCAGTGGCGGAAATGCCGATAGCCCGTAAAAACCATTGCGAGGCCTGCCGCATCTGCCGCCGCAATCACGTCCTTGTCTTTGAGGGCACCGCCTGGCTGAATGACTGCGGTCGCACCCGCAGCGGCGGCAGCTTCAACCCCATCTGGAAACGGAAAGAAGGCATCAGAGGCAAGAACCGAGCCTTTGACCAAAGAGGCATCCAATCCAAGGATAGCCATGGCGTCTTCACCCTTTCGAACCGCAATCCGCGTGGAATCAATGCGTGACATTTGCCCCGCCCCGATACCCACCGTTGCACCATCCTTGGCGAAGACGATGGCATTGGACTTCACATGTTTGGCGACGCGAAATGCAAATCGCAAATCCAGCATTTCAAGTTCGGTGGGCTGACGCCTGGTGACAACTTCGAACTTCATGTCGTCCACGCTGGCGTGATCACTCGTCTGCACGAGAAACCCACCGGCAATCGTTTTGACCGCAAGACTTTTGGCGCTGGTCTTCGCCAGTTCTGGCAGAATCAAAAGTCGCAAATTCTTTTTTTCCGAGAGAACGCGACGTGCTTCCTCATCGGCGTCAGGCACCAGAATTACTTCCGTAAAAATCTTGGAGATTTCTTCGGCGGTTTTTCCATCAAGTTTCTGATTGAAGGCAATGATGCCGCCAAAAGCCGAGGTCTGGTCACAGGCAAAGGCTTTTGCGTAGGCTTCGTGCAGCGATTTTCCTGTCGCGACGCCACATGGATTGGCATGTTTGACGATGACGCAAGCCGGCACCGCACTTCCAAATTCGCGGATTACACCTAAAGCGGCGTCGGCATCATTGATGTTATTGTAGGAGAGTTCCTTGCCCTGAAGCTGCTGGGCGCTTCCTACGCCGCAGTCCACGCCCGCTTGCTGATACAAGGCTGCTGACTGGTGTGGATTTTCCCCATAACGCAAAGCCTGCTGCTTTATGCCACCGAGGGCGAAGTAATCTGGCGTGTCATTTCCAAGCTCCACATTGAACCAAAGCGAAATTGCCGCATCATAAGAGGCGGTTCTGGAAAATGCCTTGGCTGCCAATTGTTGGCGTGTTTGCAAGAGTGTTGCGTTATGGTTTTCGCGCAACTCCTTTTGGATTTGTGAATAGTCGCTTGGATCCACAATCACTGTCACACTTTCATAATTTTTGGCGGCGGCCCTGATCATGGCCGGGCCACCCACGTCGATATTTTCAATTGTTTCAGCGCGGCTCGCCTTGCGCACCAGGGTTTCCTCAAATGGATAAAGATTGACCACAAGCAGATCAATGTTGTCGATACCATTTTGCTCACGCGCTTTTTCATGGAAGGGATTGCCGCGGATAGAAAGCAAACCACCGTGAACTTTGGGGTGTAAAGTTTTTACGCGGCCATCCATAATTTCAGGAAAGCCCGTCACATCGGAAACATCCTTGACGGCAAGCCCCGCAGCTTTGAGGACGGCAGAAGTTCCACCCGTCGAAATCAGCTCAATTCCCAGGCTGGCGAGGTCCTTGGCAAACTCCACCAGGCCGGACTTGTCTGAAACCGAGAGCAACGCACGCTTGATCATGGGGTCTCCTTTTTGGCGTGACTAGCAAAGCTGGCACTGAGATCAAATGGAAGATTTTCTATTCCAGTGATATAACCACGTTATGAGTGACCAAAAGCAACAATCCCTGTCTCCAGAAGCCCGACGCGCCCTTGCCGAGGCCCAAGCACGGCAAAAGGCCAAGTTGGTTGCCCCGCCCCTTGAAAGCGGTGGGCCAAAGGGACCTGAGCCCACCCGCTATGGTGATTGGGAGCGCAAGGGAATAGCTTCCGATTTCTAATTCGCAGTGGGCACAGGACCTGATTGAAGATTGGGCGATGACGAATTCAACGTCAAATGACTGCTCCAGACTTCCGCTGAATTGGAGCGGGAGGATTTCATCGCTTGCTGATCTGGAATATTGCACCCATCGGCTGATCGAAATCGAACAGCGCTTCAAACCCATTTTGGTGACCCATGGCCTTCCATCATTGCGGTCGAGCGAGCGCTCTCTTGAAACATTGTTACAAATTGTCACGGATCAATTTCTTTCCTTGAAGGCAGCGGCCAGTATTTGGGTAAGACTTAGCGTTCGTTTGGCGCCATTTGAGCCTCAAAGTGTTTTGGCGCTGGACGAAGTGACATTGATGTCCCTGGGGCTTTCGCGGGCAAAGGCCCGCAGCTTTCACGGCTTGGCGCAGGCCATTGCAAGTGGCGAGCTGGATTTTGCTTCGCTTGCGCGACAGTCCGGCGATGAAGCGCATAAACTGCTTTGCCAACTTCCGGGAATTGGGCCCTGGAGTGCCGCGATTTTTCAACTCGGGGCGCTAAGCGATAGTGATGCCTGGCCCGCGGGCGATTTGGCGCTACAAATTGCCGCGCAGGATCTATTCGGATTAGCGGCCAAACCTAATCAGAAACAGATGAACACTATCGCAGAAGGCTGGCGGCCCTATCGAGCCGCTGCCGCACGACTTCTCTGGGCGCATTACCGGGGCCTCAAGGGCTTGGGCCAGGCCGCAGATTCTCCTTCACAGAACTGATACAGTCCCTATATTAGACTGCAGGTTATTGGTTTTGCATGAGGTCTTGAGTGTACCACGCGCCAATCGCGCCAGAGGCCTGCCCGGCACTCGTTTTGAATGCCGACTATAGGCCATTGAGTTACTATCCTCTGTCGCTGTGGAGCTGGCAGGATACGCTGAAGGCTGTGTTTCTGGATCGCGTTAATATCGTTTCGGAATATGATCGGGTTGTGCATAGCCCTAATGCCGAATTTAAATTGCCCTCCGTTGTTTCCCTTAAGACCTATGTAAAACCTTCGCGCAATCCTGCTTTTACGCGGTTCAATGTATTCTTGCGTGATCGATTCAGCTGTCAATATTGTGGTGCAGATAACGATCTGACATTTGATCACGTCATTCCTCGATCCAAAGGTGGGCAAACGACGTGGGACAACGTTGTTGCCGCATGCTCGCCTTGCAATTTGCGCAAGGGCGGTGCCTTGCCCAAAGAAGCCAAGATGTTTCCATTCCAGTGGCCAATCATGCCGAGCGTGAATCAGCTCCACCAAAACGGGCGGCTGTTTCCGCCGAACTATCTTCACGAAAGCTGGATGGATTATCTCTACTGGGATGCCGAGCTTGATCCATAGGCTTTGGAAAAGCTCAGCCAGCTGACGCATGCCGAAACAACGGCGTTCCAGCCTGCGAGTGACAAACCTAAAATCCGGATGGCGGGTTGGTCGCACATTACCGCCTGTTTCGTAAGATCAGGCAGACCGCCACCGAAACCTCCGGCCGTGCATGTTTGGGGTCCGGCCCAGAATTTCCATTCCACACCCGAATGATAGATTCCAAAAATACACGAGGCCAGCATGATGAGTCCGAGCAACACTAACCCCTGTTTCAATAGTTTTGGATTGTTTCCGGCGATCAGCCAGAGCAGAAGGCTCAAGGGTACTGTAATATAATATGCGATGCGCTGTTTGAGGCAAAGTTCGCACGGCAGATAGCCCGCATATTCAAAGCCCCAGGCCCCTAAAATTGTTGCGAGCGTAACGGCAAAAACAATCAGCACGGCTTGGCGTTGTGAAATTGAATTTAACATAATGATGTCCCCGATCCGCCCAAAAGTTTCAGGCCAAGGTAAAGGCCGATCAAAATGGCGGCAATAAGGCCAGCCACAAGACCCAAGCGATGTTCGATAAAATGGCGGATGCTGGCACCATAACTGCGCAAGGCCCAGGCCAGCGCAAAGAACCTTGCTCCACGCGCGAGGACGCAGGACAATAGAAAGAAAACAAAACTGATTTGAGCAACACCTGCCAGAATGGTCACAATCTTCATTGGCGGCAAATGGGCAAGGCCTGAAGTGGTAAGCAGCACCAAAAGCGTCTCACCGGACGCGCAGGATTTCAGATGTTCGAAATCCGCAAGCTTGCCGTAAAAAACGAGAACCGGTTTGGCGATGGCTTCATAAGCAAAATAGCCGAGTGCATATCCTGCAATGCCGCCAAGTGTTGAGGCTATTGTAGCCACCAATGCATAGCGATAAGCGCGGGCTGGTTTTGCCAAAGCCATCGGCAAAAACAAAACATCCGCGGGAATGAGAAAAACCGAGCTTTCCACGAAGGCAATGACCGCCAGCCAGACCTCCGCTGATTTGCGTTCGGCTAGTGCCATGGTCCAGTTGTAAAGTTTTTGGAGCATTGCACTTTCAATCGTGTTCGGGTTTTGAGCGGCGCATGGCCTTGGTCTTGGAGCGGATAGTTTTGCCCTCAAGCCTTCGCAATGTCGAGGAATAGGTAGGTTTGGTTTTCCGCCTCGTCTTCGGACGGATGAGGGATTTTTTCAAAAGTAAAACAAGTTTTTCCAATGCAGCAGCGCGGTTTCTGTCTTGCGATCGGAAGGCTTGGGCCTCGATCACCAGAACATCATCCTGAGTCAACTGTCTGCCCGCCAAAATTCGCAACCGCGCCATGGCATCTTCAGGCAGCCCCGCCTTGGTAACCGGGAAACGCATCTCGACCGCAGTTGAAACCTTGTTCACGTTCTGGCCGCCAGGGCCAGAGGCGCGAACAAAGGTTTCTGTGATGTCCTTTGGGTCGATCACCAAAGAATCGGTAATTCTGATCATCTTCTATTTAAAGCGCCTTTCGGGTTGACGGCGCAAGGCCTGCGGCATTAGAGGTGTCGCCAATCAGCTCCTGCCCGTGTGGTGGAATGGTAGACGCGGCGGACTCAAAATCCGCTTCCGAGAGGAGTGGGGGTTCAAGTCCCTCCACGGGCACCAGGTGCTGAGAGATCGACCAAGCTGGCCAGACGAGCATGACCGGTTTTTAAGAAGCAACGCCACGCAATGGCATTGAGGTTCGTCGCCGTGAGTCTAATGTCTCGCATCTTTCTGGCCTTGTTGACGACGGTTCTGCTGTCTCAATCGGCGCGCGCGGAAACGGGCACTGGTCCTTCGCTGCTTTTTGACGCGCTGACCGGTGATGTGATTAGCCAGGACCGGGCTGGTGAGCCGTGGTATCCGGCCTCACTCACCAAGCTCATGACCAGTTATGTGATCTTCCGGAAGCTGCGCGCCGGCACCATGAAGCTCGACCAGCAACTGACGATCTCCGAACTTGCGCATTCGCAGCCCCCCAGCAAACTTGGCATTCCCGTCGGTAAGACGATCAGTGTAGACCTCGCACTGCAGGCCCTCCTGGTTTATTCGGCCAATGACATGGCGTATGTGCTGGCCGAAGGTGCCTCAGGTTCGATCAAAAATTTTGCTGATGAGATGAACCAGGTCGCCCATGAGATGGGTCTTTCGGCAACTCACTATGAAAACCCAAATGGATTGTGGGATCCCCGGCAGATTACATCAGCGCGTGACATCGGGGTGATCGCAGCCCTGATCATCAATCAATTTCCGGAATACAAGCACTATTTCGCACAAGATTCAGTGCTGGTCGGGAAGCGTCGCCTGCCCAATCACAACAGTCTCATCCGCATCATGCCGGAAGCTGTGGGAATGAAGACCGGGTTCATCTGCGATTCCGGATACAATCTGGTGGGTTCGGCCGTCAAAGACGGAAGACAGTTGATTTCAGTTGTGCTTGGTGCGCGTTCGGGAAAGGCCCGGACACAGTTGGCGCAGTTGATGCTGGAGTCCGGGTTTCAACGGCCCAATGAACCAGCCAAAGGCAAAGTGGCAGATATTGTTGACCAGGCTTACGGCATGGTTGTCCCTGCCAATTTGACAGGGGCTGTATGCAAATCGAAACCGCCTCCGGCTGCGGTATCGGCGCGTAAGATGTCTGGCTGGGCAATTTCATTTGGCAGTTACGATGAAGCAATCAAGGCGGACATGGCTTTGCGCGGACGCCTCATTGCACCAGCGGGCATCAATGCCGGAGGCATTGGCGGCGTTGTGAAGATGTCTGCTGATGGTACTTATACACCTGTGCTGTGGGGGCTTGATGAACAGCGCAGCCGCGACCTCTGCCGCCAGTACCAAGCTGATGGCGCGCCATGCAACGTGATGGCTGATACTTATGTGGCTCAAATGGCGGCGGCGGCCCCACCTGATACCGCGGATACAACCGATCAGACCGACCAGGGTTCTGATGATGATCCGGTAAAAGCGGATACGGCCAAGCCTGATCCACAAACATCGCCTGTTGCGCCGAAAGCAACGGGTAAGGCTCCAAAAACTGACGCTGAGGCGGGGTCGCCCAAGGCGTCTGCGAATTGACGGCCAAGGCCCAAAGGCAGAACTACCGTAACGGAATTGCACTCGCCCTGCTTGCATCCTTGTTTTACGGCAACGTTCCCATTCTCGCCCGCCAGGCTTTCGTTCATGGAATTCCAGCTCTTGAGTCAGTTTTGGCCCGCACCATCTTCATTAGCATCCTGCTGGGCGTTCTGGCCCTTCTGCGGCGCGAAACTTTGAGTCTTCCAAAGGAAGGCCGCAAAGCCTTTTTGCTGCAAGCCTTGGCAACGCTTATCGTTTCATCCTGTTATCTCGCTTCAGTACAATTCATTCCCGTTGCCATATCAGTGATCATCTTCTTCGCGGCTCCCCTCATTGTCCTGCTGTTTTCGCCGATGATTGAAGGACATGCCCCGGGTTGGCCGCGCCTTCTTGTTGGTTTTTTGGGGTTCATTGGACTTTATCTCGCAATCGGGCCCAATTCAGCAACCCTCAATCCAATTGGACTGTCATTGGCTGCCATTGCAGCTTTTGGTTATGCCCTGCAGTTCTTTTCCGGACGGATGCTTAGCCGATATTTAGGGCCTGCTGCATTTGGAAGTCTGGTCCATATTGCCATTTTCCCCATCGTCTTGATTATTGTTATGGTTGTGGGACAAAGGCATCTGGTTCTGGTTCAACCTTACACATTCGGCAGCTCGGGCTTTATTTTTACCGCTGGTGTTTGTCTCGCCTATGCTTTTGGCTATCTTTTCCATATGTCTTCGCTTGCTGCCGCACCTGCCTCCGTGGTTGCGCCATTCTTCAATCTCGAGCCTATTATAACTCTCACGGTTTCGGTATTGATCCTCGGAGAGCATCTCACCACATCTCAATATGCCGGAGCTTTCACAGTTCTTGCCGCTTTGGTGCTGGCCAGCCAATTAAAATCGGGCAATCATCAAGCATGACTGACCAGTCTCCAATTCCAGTTGCGGTTATCACGGGTTTTCTTGGTTCGGGGAAAACGAGTTTGCTGAACTCGCTCCTAAAAGATCCATTGCTGGCCAATGCTTGCGTCATCATCAATGAGTTTGGCGAGATTGGTATTGATCATTTATTGGTTGAAAAATCCGACGACAATATTGTCGAGCTTGCTGCGGGGTGCCTGTGCTGCACGATCAGGGGTGACCTGATCACTACGATTGCTGATCTGTTGGCGCGGCGTGATGCGGGATCAATCAAGGCCTTTGATCGGATTGTGATTGAGACAACCGGACTTGCTGATCCTGCTCCCGTGCTTCATGCACTCATGCGCGATCCGTTGTTGCTGCAGGGCTTGCGTCTTGAAGGTGTCATCACCGTGGTCGACGGGTTCAACGGCTGGACTACGCTTGACGCCCATCCCGAAGCCGTAAAACAGGTGGCGGTGGCCGACCGAATTGTTCTCACCAAGCTTGATCTGCTGACCGGTGTTGAAGGCGAAGATAAAATGTTCGCCATTATCGGCAGATTGCGCAAACTCAATCCATCTGCGCGGCTTCTCACCACGCATCGTGGTGAAGCGACGGCACCACGCCTGTTCAACATGGGGCTGTTTGATCTTTCGAAAAAAACGGCCAATGTTCAAGGCTGGCTCGCTGATGAACAGGTGGCGCGCCATGAGCATCACCGCCACCATCATGATGTTTCACGACACGACAAGCATATCCGCTCTTTTGCCTTTCGCGAGAAGAATGCCATCTCGCCGCAAGGCCTTGAATTATTCTTTGAGCTTCTATCGTCCTATCACGGCGCCAA
>JBDSTO010000239.1:0-10566 GCA_039928255.1 Aestuariivirga sp.
CTATGCCGCAGCGGGCACACCAGTTCAGCTTCTGGTGCGCGGCCAAGCGCTGCCCGCACAAGTTTCAACCCTTCCCTTCATTCCCAACCGCTTCAAACGATAGAGGACGCGACAATGAAATTTTCCAAAGATCACGAATGGGTCACCGTCGAAGGCAATGTGGCGACAATCGGCATTACCGAACATGCGCAAAGCCAATTGGGCGATGTGGTGTTCGTCGAATTGCCAAAGCTGGGCCGGAAAGTTGCGGCCAATGAATCAGTCGCCGTCGTTGAAAGTGTGAAAGCGGCTTCCGAAGTTTATGTGCCAGTCTCCGGTGAAGTTGTTGCCGTCAATGATGAACTGTCGGGCAATCCTGCTCTCGTCAATCGTGCCGCTGAAAATGATGGCTGGTTTATGAAAGTGAAGCTCGCCAACGCGTCTGAGCTTGATGGCCTGATGGACAAACCCGCTTACGACAAATTCGTTGCAGGTTAAGCCATGACATCCTCATTCTATGCCCGCCATGTCGGCCCCAATGCCGCTGAAACTGCAGCGATGTTGAAAGTTCTGGGCGCAACTTCGCTCGATGATTTCATCGCCAAGGCCGTGCCCGCAAAGCTCCGCTCCAAAAAGCCCTTGGCCATGGAACCCGCTCTGTCGGAAGCCGAGGCTCTCGCCAAGCTGAAAGCCATGATCGACAAGAACAAGCTTGCAACCTCGATGATCGGCATGGGCTACTACGGCACCTTCACGCCCAATGTGATCTTGCGCAACGTGTTGGAAAATCCCGGCTGGTACACAGCTTATACGCCCTATCAGGCCGAAGTGAGCCAAGGCCGTCTCGAAGCCTTGCTCAACTATCAGCAAATGGTGATGGACCTGACCGGCATGGAAATCGCCAACGCCTCGTTGCTTGATGAAGCAACGGCCGCCGCAGAAGCGATGGCCATGGCAAAGCGTGTGGCAAAATCCAGTGCAAACGCGTTTTTTGTTGACGAGGACACCCACCCTCAAACCATCGGCGTGCTGCAAACCAGGGCTCGCGGCTTTGGCATTGAATTGGTCTTTGGCGATCCATTGAAAGATTTGAAACCCGCTGCAGTATTTGGAGCGCTGTTGTCTTATCCGGGCTCATCAGGCGCTGTCACCGACTATACCACCACCTGCGCTGGTCTTCATGCTGCAGGAGCAATTGCAGTCTTGGCCTCTGATCTTCTGGCTTTGGCGCTGCTGAAGTCACCCGGCGAAATGGGTGCCGACATTGCCTTGGGCTCCGCCCAAAGATTTGGCGTGCCGATGGGCTATGGTGGGCCACACGCCGCCTTCTTTGCCACCAAGGATGTTCATAAACGCGTCATGCCCGGCCGCTTGATCGGCGTGTCCGTTGATGCGGCGGGCAACCGTGCGCTGCGCATGGCCTTGCAAACCCGCGAGCAACATATCCGCCGCGAAAAAGCCACCAGCAACATCTGCACAGCGCAGGTTCTTCTCGCCGTCATGGCGGGCTTTTATGCGGCCTGGCATGGGCCAGAGGGCATCAAAGCCATCGCCACCCACGTTCATCAAATGGCGGCGCGCTTTGCTGCCGCCATGAAGGCCAAGAACTTCTCGCTCGCCAATGACACGTTCTTTGACACGGTGACGGTGCGCACATCAGGCGCTGCCAAGTCCCTTCACGCCACGGCCAAGAAACTCGGCCTCAATCTGCGCCTCATTGACAATGACCACCTCGCCGCATCTTTTGATGAAACTACAACCGAGCTTGATCTTGCCATTCTGTTTGATGTGTTTGGCCTGAGTGCTGCGGGCTCGCTGAACGGTTTGCCATCCGGAACCAAACGCACCAGCCCCTATCTCACCCATCCTGTTTTCAGCCTCTATCATTCTGAAACTGAAATGATGCGCTACATGCGCCATCTCCAAGGAAAAGATCTAGCCCTTGATCAGGCGATGATTCCACTGGGCTCCTGCACCATGAAGCTCAATGCGGCGGCAGAGATGATCCCGGTCACCTGGGAGAAAATGGGAACCATTCACCCCTTCGCGCCCGCCGACCAGGCGAAAGGCTATGCCGAGATGTTTGCGAGCCTTGAGAAAATGCTCTGCGAAATTACGGGCTTTGATGCTGTTTCGCTGCAACCCAATGCCGGAAGCCAGGGCGAATATGCAGGCCTTCTCGCAATCAGGCGCTATCATGATGCCAACAAGGGAAAGAAGCGCGATGTCTGTCTGATCCCGGTGTCGGCGCATGGGACCAACCCGGCCTCAGCCGCCATGTGCGGCATGAAGATCGTGGTCGTCGCCTGCGACGAACACGGCAATGTCGATGTCGCTGATCTTGAAGCCAAGGCCAAAGCCAATTCAAAAAATCTCGCGGCCTTGATGGTCACCTATCCATCGACCCATGGCGTCTATGAGGAATCCATCATCGACATCTGCCGCATCATTCACGAAAATGGTGGCCAGGTTTATCTCGATGGCGCGAACCTTAACGCGCAAGTGGGCCTGATGCGGCCTGCCGAATTGGGTGCAGATGTCTGCCATATGAATCTGCACAAGACCTTCTGCATACCCCATGGCGGCGGCGGCCCGGGCATGGGACCAATCGGTGTCAAGGCGCATCTGGCTCCGCATCTGCCGGGGCATAACGTGATGAAACTGCCAAGCGGAAAAAAAGGCGCGGTCTCCGCAGCGCCTTACGGTTCAGCATCAATCCTGCCGATCTCATGGATGTATATTGCCATGATGAGTGGTGATGGCCTGACTGAGGCCACGAAGATCGCAATCCTCAACGCCAATTACATCGCAGCGCGTTTGAAAAGCCATTTCCCCATTCTCTACACAGGGCCGGGCGGAACGGTTGCGCATGAATGCATTCTCGATCTCCGCTGGGTGAAAGAAAAATCAGGCATCAGTGTCGAAGATGTGGCCAAGCGTCTGGGCGATTATGGCTTCCATGCCCCCACCATGTCCTTCCCGGTGGTGGACACGCTGATGGTCGAACCCACCGAGTCAGAAGGAAAGCGCGAACTTGATCGCTTCTGCGATGCGATGATTGCGATTGCCAAGGAGATTGCGGACGTGGCCGAAGGACGCGCCGACAGACAAGACAATCCGCTCAAGAATGCGCCGCACACCCACAAGCAGTTGCTGGGTGAATGGAAACATCCCTATTCAAAGGAACAGGCCTTCTTCCCGCTGGGCGATCACGGCTCAAAATATTGGCCGCCGGTGGCGCGCGTCGACAATGTCTACGGAGACCGAAATCTGATTTGCTCCTGCCCGCCGATGGAGGACTATCTGCAAGCGGCTGAATAGCTGCGCAGCAACTGAATTCTGATTAAGGAAGCAGAGCCATGTCCAGAACACGCATCGAAAGTGATTCACTCGGCTCCATGGCTTTGCCCCAGTCAGCTGACTATGGCATTCACACGGCACGCGCGGCTGCGAATTTTCCTATCACCGGCGTCACCCTCAGCCACTTTCCTGAACTCATTCAGTCCCTCGCCATGACAAAATTGGCAGCTGCGCAAGCCAACATGAAGCTCGGCGTTCTCGATGGAAGAATTGCCAGTGCCATCATCCGGGCTTGCGAGCGCGTGATCGCAGGAGAAGCCAATTCACAATTTATCGTCGACATGATTCAAGGCGGGGCAGGCACCTCCACCAACATGAACGCCAATGAAGTGATCACGAATTTGGCGCTGCGCGAATTGCAACGATCAGCGGGAGATTATTCGGTCATTCATCCCAATGACCATGTGAATCTCTCGCAATCTACCAATGACGTTTACCCAAGTGCGGTGCGCCTTACCATGGTGCGTGCCTGTCCACCTTTGATTGTTGAGCAGGAGGCTCTCAAATCGGCGCTGTTGGCGAAGGCCGTCGAATTCCATGATGTCATCAAGGTTGGGCGCACCCAGTTGATGGATGCCGTGCCCATGAGACTGGGTCAGGAGTTTCATGGCTTTGCCGTGACCATTGGCGAAGACATTGACCGCCTGCGCGAAGTTGGCAATCTGCTGCGGGAGATCAATCTTGGCGGCACGGCAATCGGCACTGGCATCAACACGCCAGAGGGTTATTCAGAAGCCGTCATAAATAATCTTTCTTCGATTTCTGGCGAACGCCTGATTGCAGCCGGGGATCTCATCGAGGCCACGTCAGACATGGGGGCCTTTGTAACGTTCTCCGGCGTGTTGAAGCGGATTGCTGTCAAGCTTTCAAAAATCTGCAATGACCTCAGGTTGCTCAACAGTGGCCCGCGCGCCGGCCTCGGTGAAATCAAATTGCCTGCCGTTCAGGCGGGTTCATCGATCATGCCAGGCAAAGTCAACCCGGTTATTCCGGAAGTCATCAACCAGATCGCCTATCAGGTGATCGGCAATGATTTGACGGTGACAATGGCCGCGGAGTCCGGCCAGCTCCAATTGAACGCCATGGAACCTGTGATCGTGCTCAACATCCTGCAATCGATGCGCATGTTGACCAGGGGCATGAAAGTTCTGCGCGAGAAATGCATCGTAGGCATTGAGGCTGATCGTGAACGTTGCCAGGAATTGCTTGAGCATTCTCTTGTAACCGTCACGGCCATTAACCCCTATGTGGGTTATGAAAAAGCCAGCCAGGTTGCCAAAGAGGCCCTGAAAACCCGTCGCACCATCCGCGACATCGTACTCTCGCAAGGCTTGATGACAGAACAACAGGTCGCTGAAGCGTTTTCCACCGACAACCTTCTCGGCAATAAAAAACCCGGCTGAGCAGCCGGGCTTTCCAATTAAATTCTGATACTTCTCAGTTCAGCTTGCTCTTCACAGCGGCAATTGAATCCGTGATCAACTTGGCATTACCACCCTGTTCCGCAATCAGCTTGGTTGAAGCCGCAATGGCGAGATCGGCAGCGAGGCCACGCACTTCCTTCGCGGCCGAATCCTGCGCCTGAGCAATCTTGGTTTCAGCCTGCTTGGTGCGACGTGCAATCATGTCTGTCAGCTTCACGCGTGCTTCCTTGGCGAATTCTTCCGCATCGGTTTTGGCACGCGCAATGATCGACTGCGCTTCCTTTTCCGCATCAAGCTTTTTCTGCTTGTAGTCAGCGAGAAGCTTTTCGGCATCTTCACGAAGCTTGCGGGCGTCAGATAATTCCTTTTCGATCAGCTTGGCGCGATCATCAAGGGCGGCACCAGCTTTTTTATGGGCGCCGGCATAGATGGCCACGCCGAAGAAAAGGATGAGAGCCACGAGGGCATAGAAGGTCTGGTCCATGAATTCCATCGCGAACCCCTTAGCGCTTCACGGCGGCGATGGCCTTGGCCACGGCTGCCTTTGTTGTTTTAGTCCCGGTTAATGCCGCCACGATGTCCTGCGCCGACTCTCCGGCAATCTCTTCAACCGAAGTCATGGCCGTTGCCTTGAGCTTGGCGATCTTGGCTTCTGCATCCTTGATCTTCTTGCCCAGCGTTGCGTCGTGCGAAGCCTGCTCAGCGTCAATTTCGCCCGTCACCTTGGTGCGGGTTTCCTGGGCGATTGCGTTGGCGTTGGCACGGGCATCAGCCAGTGCTTTTTCATAGTTCTTGATCGCAGCTTCAGTCTCATCCTTGAGGGCCTGAGCCCGCGAAAGATCGCCATCAATGGTCGCCTTGCGGGTTCCAAGAATGGCTTCAAGCCTTGGTAAAATGAAGCGACTCATCAGCAGATAAAGTGCCGCAAAGAAAATCACCAGCCAGAACAGCTGCGAAGGGAAGCTCGAGGAATCCAGTGGCGGAAATTTTCCGCCGCCTTCATGTTCCGTTGTTTCAGTCGTTTGCGTTGCCATGCCTCAACCTGTGAAATGCCTGACCGGCCCCAGCGGGGCCGATCCAGAAAATGCGATTTTAGGCGTCTCGATTACGAAACGAACAGCAGCAGAAGGGCCACAACCAGCGAGAAAATGCCAAGGCCTTCGGCCAAGGCAGCGCCGATCAGGGCGTTGGTGAACTGGGCACCAGCAGCAGCCGGATTGCGCAGGGCGCCTGAAAGATAGTTGCCGAAAATCAGGCCCACGCCGATGCCAGCACCGCCCATGCCAATGCATGCGATGCCTGCGCCGATGAGCTTTGCTGCAGATGCGTCCATTTTAGTTCTCCTCGAGTGTTTTAAGTTTGGGTTGAAAGATTAATGTGAAGGGTGAAGCGCGTCGTTGAGATAGACGCAAGTGAGAATGGCAAAAACGAAAGCCTGCAAACCGGCGACCAGAAATTCAAGTGCAGTCAAGGCAACGGCCATCAACATCGGCGCAATGGAACCGAGTATGCCGCCGATGCCCAAAGCTGTAAGGCTTACCACAAAGCCCGCGAAAACCTTGAGTACGATGTGGCCGGCCAGCATGTTGCCGAACAGACGAAGCCCAAGGCTGATCGGGCGCGACAGGAACGAAATGAATTCGATGAGCGAAATGATCGGCAGGATCGCCAGCGGCACGCCATGCGGCACGAAAAGTTTGAACCAGCCGAGCCCATGCTTGTAGATGCCGACCACCACCACCAGCGCCACTACAAAGACTGCAAGTGAAGCGGTTACGATCACGTGGCTGGTCACGGTGAAGAAATAGGGAAACATGCCCAGCATGTTCGCAATCAACACGAATGAGAACAGTGAGAAGACCAACGGGAAGAACTTTCGTCCTTCTTCGCCCAAAATGTTCTTCACCATATTGTCGATAAGGCCATACCACATTTCACCAACCGACTGCAGGCGGCTCGGAACGAGACCGCCACGCAATGTTGCAAAAAACAAAATGAGGGTGATTGTGCCAACAGTGATGCCCATAAACAGGGCCGAATTCGTGAAGCTGATTTCATAGCCTGCGATATTCCACGGACCTGCAATGTCGTGAATGCGGAATTGGTGAATTGGATCGTTAGCCACTCTTAGTCCTCATCATCGTCGTCAGGCTTTGGCATTTTTGCCAGCTCTTCGGCGGTGGGGGACGTTCTGTTTGCCGCGCGCGACATGTTCAGAATGCCTGCCCCAAAACCTGCAAGCAGAAATACAATTAGAAACAGCGGCAGCGTGCCCGCGGCATAATCGATGCCGTAACCCAGCAATCCCCCCACCAGAATTCCAGCGACAAATTCACTGATCAACCGGTAGCCCTTGGAATAACCCGTCGCACTCTGATACTGCATGTTCGGCTTTTCTTCCTTGGCCTTTTGCGACTTCCCGGCAGCCAAGCGGCTGGAGAGATCGTTCAGGCGGTCGGAAATGTCCCCGAGCTTTGGGTCAGTCTGTGTATTTTGGTCTTTCGTGTCACGCTGACGAGCCATTTTTGACAACTCCTCGGGGACAGAAAGGCGTGAAATACGCCCCTTTTCAAAGCGCGCTCTTGATAGTTACGGGTTGGTAAACTGTCAAGCCGTGGTTTTGCCTTTTAAGGCCATGAAACTTCTAGCTTTTCAGGCGCTGCGGCGAAAAGTCCGGCGGCCTTCGCCGAATCTATAAAACTTCCATCGCTTTGAGCGCCGCGCGCAACTTTTCCGGTGTGGTGAAATGGATGGCTTTCATGCCCACGGCCTCGGCTCCTTTAACGTTTTTAAGGCTGTCGTCGATGAACACGCATTCATGTGCCTTCAGTCCGTTTCGCTTCAACAGCAGCTCGAAAATCGCGGCATCGGGTTTTATCAATTTCTCATCACCGGAAACCACGATGTCTCGGAACAGGTTCAAAAACGGAAAGCGCGATCTTGTTTCACGAAACGTGTCGCCATTCCAGTTCGTGATGGCATAAAGCGGCGTGCCCCGCGTGTGCAGGGTCTCCAGAATATCAACGCTACCCAAAATGGCACCGGGCACCATTTCATGCCAGCGCAAGTGAAAAGCCTCAATTTCGGCGGCAAGGTCGGGGTGTCTGGCCTTCGCCTCAATCACTGCATCGGCAAAGCTGCGTCCACGGTCCTGTTCCAGGTTCCATTCCGGGTGGCACACATTGGCCAGGAACCATTCCATTTTGTCCGGGTCATCAAAAACCTTGCGGTAAAGATGGCGGGGGTCCCAGTCGATCAGAACCATGCCGAGATCAAAAACAACGTTCAATTCAAATTCTCCGGTGCAGGTAAAAGCGGTTCATACATCAGAATAGCATGGTTTTCGGTGATGAAGTCTTCCCTCAATTCCTGGCCCGATTCAACATCAACGGCCTTCCGATAGAGCGCGTTATGCCGCGAATAACCGCCCCAATATTCATGGCGGATTTCATGATCCCGCTCAAAAACCTCAAATTTGTGACGCTGCGGCGTGCCCGAGCGCCATGAACCATAAAGCCAATCGCCCTTTGGGTTGATGCGCAATTGATACGTGTCATTCGTCGGGTTGGTGATTTGCAGATCGATGTAATTATAGGCGCAAGTCGCACCGGAAGCGAAAGGCTGGGTTCGGCCAGCATCCGGAAATACATCAAAGCCGTGACGCCAGCGCTCAACGACTTTCAGATCAGTATGCAGCGTCATCCAGTAAATCATGTTGGTCATCTGGCAGAGACCGCCGCCAATATCCTGGTGAACGCTTCCGTTGCGCAAAACAAAACCCATCTTGAATCCACGCGATGCTGTTGGTTTTCCCACCAGCCGCCAGAATGAAAATGTCTCGCCGGGCTTAAGAATGAGCCCGTCGACGCACGAGGCCGCGATTTCAAGCGATGCTTTCTTGTTCACCTGCAATTGCATGTCGACACCTGAAAGTTTGCGCAGCATGGGCGTGCCATGGCTCATGTGGATGTGGCGCAGATTATCGGTCTGCCTTTCAGTGGCATAGTGCGTGCCAGAAAAATACCAATGCCATCGCCGCTTGTTTACATACCAGGCCTTGCCCAGCGCCAATCGCAACGCTGATCGATGGATGGGTTTTGGCAGCGGGCCTGCCATCGTCCTTACGAGGCTTCGGCCAGTTGTTCGGCTTCTTCGAGGTTCACGGAAACGAGTTGCGAAACCCCACGCTCCATCATGGTCACGCCAAACAGGCGATGCATGCGCGCCATGGTGAGGGGATGGTGGGTGATAATCAGGAAGCGTGTTTCGGTCTTCTCAAGCATGGCATCAAGTAGATTGCAGAAGCGCTCCACATTGTGGTCATCAAGCGGGGCATCAACTTCGTCGAGCACGCAGATGGGCGAGGGGTTGGTAAGGAACACTGCGAAAATCAGCGACAGGGCCGTGAGTGTTTGCTCGCCACCCGAGAGCAGAGACAAGGTGGTAGGCTTCTTGCCCGGCGGATTGGCAACAATTTCAAGCCCGGCTTCCAACGGATCATCAGACTCGATCAATTGCAACTCAGCCTTGCCGCCTTCAAAAAGCGTCGTAAACAACTGGCCGAACTTCTCATTCACCGTTTCGAATGCATCAAGCAGACGCTGGCGGCCTTCCCGGTTGAGTGATCCGATGGCGCCGCGTAGTTTGGCAATGGCCTGAACCAACTCGTCCTTTTCAGATTTCATGCGCTCAAGCTGTTCACCAACCGCCTGGGCTTCTTCGTCCGCACGCAGGTTGACGGCACCAAGCCGCTCGCGTTCGTCGCGCAAACCTGTGAGCTTCCTTTCAATGTCGTCGGCGGCAGGAAGTTGCTCGCCTTCAACACCCGCCTGGGCCAGAACTTCCTCGGGGCGACATTGCAAAGTTTCGGAAATCTTCTGCGCACAGAAATCATGGCGGCTTGTGGAGTTCTCAAGCCGTGCACCAAGACGCGCATGCTCTTCGCGCGATGTGGACGCCAGTTCCTGGGCCACACGCAAAGCCTGATCGGCGGCGCGAACCGCGTTTTCAGCTTCCGCCAGGGCATCAGCCGCAGCCTTGCGGGCACCTTCTGATTCAGAAAGCAGGTTCATCAGCTTCAGGCGTTTATCGGCCAGCGCCTGCGGCATGGCGCTCATTTCCGAAATGGCAGCTTCAGTCTCGGCCATGCGCGTGGCCAGAAGCTCCATCTGCTCACGGGCCTTGGCGGCACGCGATTGCCATTGTTCTTGTTCAGAAGCGATTGCGGCAATGCGGTTGGCCCGCATGGTGGCTTCGCGTTCCAACCCATCATGTTTGGCGCGTGCTTCGGCAGTTGTCGCGCGCTCGACATTGAGCGCTTCACGAAGACGGCTCACCTCTTGCAACAAACCATCAGCGGCGGGCAACTCCGCAAGGCTGGCTGCCGTTGTCGCGTGATGCTCACGCGACTCGGAAAGCTGGGCTTCATTGCTCCGGGCTGCTTCATCAAGTGCAGAGGTTTGTGCGGCAGTTTCTGCAACGCGGCGTTCATGGGCTTGCAAGGCTTTGCGGGCAACATCAAGTGCTGATGTGGCAGAACGCCAGGCTTCACGCTTTTCGCGCTCGGTCTTGCCGCCCGTTTCAACAGCAAGTCGCGCTTGTTCGAATTCTGTCTTCACTGCATCGGCAGAAGATTGTGCAGCCTTCATGTCCTCTTCGATGAGGGCGAGTCGGTTACGCTCAGCCAAGCGTTTGGCAGCAGCACTGGGTGCTTCTGCAGCGGCCGTAAAACCATCCCAGCGCCAAAGATCCCCCTCGCGCGAAACCAAGCGTTGACCGGGTTTCAACTGTGATTGGAGGGCCG
>JBDSTO010000240.1:0-5917 GCA_039928255.1 Aestuariivirga sp.
GCATGTCGACGCGGCTGCGCCGCAAACCGCTTCCGCTTGCCTGTTCGGGCATCTCGTCCACTTTGCGATGAACCGTGGGGTCGTAGACCTTCATGATCTCGCCTTCAATGTCGACGCAGTAAGGGACGTATATGACGTCCTGAAAAACCCGACCCACGATTTCTGCAACCGTCGTCTTGCCGTTTCCTGCAGGCCCATAGATGAGGATGGCGTTCCCAGAATTTACAGCGGGGCCAAGCCTGCTGATGAAACGGTCCGTCATCACCAATCCGTTGAAGGCTTCGTCCAACTGCTGGCGCGTTACATGCTCATTTGAAATTCGCTGGTTTTCGATGCGTTCTTGATAGTGTTTGAGCGCTATGGGTGCTGGCCCGAAATATTGGCAACGCTTCATCGCGTCGGCAGCCCAGTCCCGCCCCACCCTTGTCAGAGCCAAACGTTGTTCGGCTACAGCACCGCCCGCAGAAGACGTTGCGAGAGCTTCAATCAGCTTTCGTTCCTTCGCATCCATAAGGAGCTGGCCGACAATATTGCTGGAGAGTTTGAGGGACTCGCCAATTTGTGAAGCTGTCTCGAGGTTTTCCGAATACATGCCCTTGATTGCAAGTTCGAGCAGCGATGCGGGATCAACGCCCGTGTCAGCCACAGTGAGGGGAGCTTGGGGCGCTTCCTTGAGAACTTTTTCGATCTGTTCATGCGTGATGATTCCCAGTGCGACGATGCTGTCGCCCAGGCGACCGCCGTTTGCAAATTGGTGTTCGGCAGCCCTGTTTATATCGTCCACGGTGGCCAGCCCTTTGGCCACGAGAATATTGCCAATTTTCATCTTTTTAATCCCAAACCGAAGCGCATGTTTACGTCACATGCGTAAACCAGCCATGTATTTGAAGGGTTATCTGTTCGTTAATGCGCAGGAGGCGTACGCTTTGCGCCCTGGCCTCGCTTCAATCGAATTCAGACCTTATGGGGGGAGTGTCGGCGAAACCTTTAACTTGCAGCAATCATTGTGGGTGCGCCGGCGTCGGCCATTGCCAGCGCTAATTCGCCATCTGGCATATTGTCGGAAATCAAGGTGGTCCCCGGCGCCCATTTGCCAAAGACCGTGAGCGAAGCGCGGTTGAATTTTGTATGATCGGCGACGATGAGGGTTTGCGCCGCGCGGCGCATCATCGCGCCATAGATCATGCCTGGGCCAAGGCTGGCATCGTTTGGCCCTTCGGCGGTGAGGCCGCTCGCGCCCAGAATGGCTTTGCTCGCGTGAAAACGTTGCAAAGCATCAACGGTATCAGGCCCATAGATCACACCTTCGCGCCCATCATATTGACCGGGCAACATCAGAATCTTGTGCGATGGGTTCGTGGCCAATGCCATGGCAATGGAAAAGGAATGGGTGATGGTGGTGAGGTGATTGCATTCAACGGCAATGCGCCTGGCACAATGGAGCGTGGTGGCCCCACCGCCAATCATCAGAATGTCATTGGGTTCAACCAGGCCCACCGCCGTCTGGGCAATTCTTTCGCGCTCTTTAACCATCAGGCTTTCGCGCTCGGCCAGTGCTGGTTCAAACGGCATTGGCCG
The DNA here is from genome assembly GCA_039928255.1 of Aestuariivirga sp. Lineage (GTDB taxonomy): Bacteria > Pseudomonadota > Alphaproteobacteria > Rhizobiales > Aestuariivirgaceae > Aestuariivirga. The sequence goes on from JBDSTO010000240.1 coordinate 1,579, forward strand.
CATGGCGCCACCATAGGTGCGGTTCAGCTGGCCCAAGCGGCCGAGCTCAGCCAGATCGCGGCGCACGGTTTCAGCGGAAACATTGAGGCGCTGCGAAAGTTCGTTGACCCGCAGAGTGGGGGTGGCGCGCAGCTCCGCCAAAATGCGGGATTGCCGGCCAGCCTTGCTCAATCGCTGTTCGATGATGGTCACCCGTTCTTTATGACGCATTTGTCTACTATCACAACTCTCGTCTGTTTTAGTCACATTATGCCCACTTGACAACATAATGTTGTTGTGCTTGCTTCACAAAATGTTTGAAGTCGGTCATTCATTGCCCGAAGGAGATACAATGTTCGACTATGGTCACTTCAAATTCGAATCCAAGCAGGACCTTTTCGACAAGGCCATCACCTATTGGAATCCGGACAAGACCAAGTTCTGGCAAAAGGCCGGCATTGATCTCGTCATTGACCGGCGCGAGGGCTATTGCCTCTATGACATGAGCGGCCGCCGCCTCATCGACCTTCACTTGAACGGCGGCACTTATAATCTTGGACATCGCAACCCTGAACTGGTCGAGACCTTGAAAGGCGCACTGGATTATTTCGACATGGGTAACCACTGGTTCCCGTCTGTGGCGCGCGCGGCACTTGCAGAGCAATTGATCAAGATTTCTCCGGGCATGAAATATGCCGTGTTTGCGCCAGGTGGTGCTGAGGCCGTCGATATCGCCATCAAGAGTGCGCGCTATGCTACCAAGCGCCGCAAGATCGTCTCGATCATCAAGGGCTATCACGGCCATTCGGGCCTTGCAGTAGCCACAGGTGATGACCGCTTCACCAAGATATTTTTGGCCGATCAGCCTGAAACATTCATTCAGGTTCCCTTCAATGACATTGATGCCATGGAACGCGCGCTCAAAGTGGGGGATTGCGCTGCTCTGATTATGGAAACCATTCCGGCAACCTATGGTTTTCCCATGCCCAAGCCCGGCTATCTCAACGCCTGCAAGGCGCTCTGCGAAAAATATGGGGCGATGTATATCGCCGATGAAGTGCAGACAGGATTGATGCGCACCGGCCAGATGTGGGGTTGGCAAACTTACGGTATTCAACCCGACATCATGGTGACCGCAAAAGGCCTGTCAGGTGGGCTCTATCCGATCAGCGCCTGTCTGGTGAATGAACGCACGGGCGAATGGCTCAATGAAGATGGTGCCGCCCACATCTCCACCTCGGGCGGCGCCGAACTCGGTTGTGTCGTCGCTCACAAGGTTGTGGAAATGCTGCTCCGGCCGGAAACAGTCGCCAATGTGGCCGCCGTCACAGAATTTTTCCGTGAGGGCATGCAGATCATGATGGAAAAGCACGGCGATATTTTCACGGGGGTGCGCCAAAAAGGCGTGATCCTTGGGCTTGAATACAATCATCCGGAAGGTGCTGTCTCCGTGTCGCGCGCCCTGTACGAAAACGGCATTTGGGCAATTTTCTCATCGCTCGACAAACGCGTGCTGCAATGGAAGCCCGGCGTCTTGCTGAGTGCTGGCATGTGTGAAGAAATTCTCGACCGTTATGACGCAGCCATGCCGCGGGCGCGCGAACTTCTCCATGCTGCATCAAAAGTGAATTGAGGAGGAATTGCGATGAGTGAAGTTCTCCTGAAAGTCCCTGATGTCGCCCTCGAACGGGGCCGCATGATGATTGAGCGGGCGCACTGGGGCGCTACGAAGTTTCAAAAGCTCGACCGTGACGCTACGACAAAAATTGTCAACGCTGTAGCCGCCGCTGCTTTTTCCAAGGCGCAAACTTACGCTGAATGGGCCGTGCGTGAGACGGGTATGGGCGTTGTTGAACACAAGCGCATGAAAAACGAAGCCTGTTCCAAGGGCCTCGTTGAACTTTATGCCGGAGAAGATTTTGTCGGCCCCCGCATTGATGCTTCGCGCAAAATGGTCGAGCTGCCGCGCCCTGCAGGTGTAATCTTCGCCTTGATCCCGGTGACCAATCCAGTTGCCACGATCTATTTCAAGACCATTCTGGCTTTGATGACGCGCAACGCCATCATCTTGAGCCCCCACCCGAACGCCAAGGCCTGCTGCGCCGATGCCGCGCGCACCATGATGGAAGCCGCCAAGGCTGCAGGCGCACCCGATGGCATCATTCAGGTTCTGGAAGAACCCAATATTCCCCTGATCGAAAAAATGATGGGCGATGAACGCATTGATCTCGTCATTGCCACGGGCGGTCCCTCTGTCGTGAAGGCGTCCTACCGCTCGGGCAATCCGGCGTTCGGGGTTGGTCCCGGCAATGCGCCCGTCATTGTCGATGACAGTGCAGATTTGAAGCGTGCCGCAAAACGTATCGTTGCGTCCAAGTCTTTCGACAATTCCATTCTCTGCACCAATGAATCCGCCGTGCTCGCCTTCTCATCAATTGCCGATCAGCTACTTGCCGCCATGAAAGCCGAAGGCGCTCACATCTGCTCGGCCGATGAAACTGTAAAGCTGCGCAAGTTGCTGTTTACCGACAAGGGTTTCAATCTTGGCATGATTGGCAAGGATGCCAGCTTCATTGCGAAAGAGGCGGGCTTTGCCGCCCCGCAAGCGAAGATACTGGTAACGCCAGTTGATCTCGTGCAGCCTGAAGAAAAGCTGGTGCGCGAAAAGCTTTGTCCGGTTTTAGGTTTTGCCAGAGTGGGCGGGATTGACCAGGCAATTTCTGCCGCTCGCTCCATGATGCGGCTTTCAGGTCATGGTCACTCTGCCGCGATCCATTCCAAGACCGAAGCCAATATCCTGGCCGTCGCTGCGGCCCTCCCCGCCCTGCGTCTTGCGGTGAACGTTGGCTGCTCACTCGGGGCTTCCGGCTTTGAAACTCATCTTGGTCCCTCCATGACCATCGGCACAGGCTTTGAGGGTGGGTCGTCCCTCAGTGATAACCTCACGCCGCATCATCTCCTGCAGTTCTCGCGTATTGCCTATAACAAGTCGGCAGATGAAGCGTTTGGCAATTTTGTCGGGCTCGATCCGTTGCATTTGCCTAAGCCAGCGCCAGCACAGCTCGCTGCACCGTCTCTTGCCGTCAGCAATCCAGTTGATGCCAATGAGCTTCGCCGCGAACTTCGCAAAATCATTCTTGAGGAGTTGAACGCCGTTCTTGCGGCTTGAAATCATGGCAACACTTCGCTCCTTCATATTCCTCGATCAGCTGCAGCCGCAGACCATGTGTTATCTGGGCTCGTGGATCAAAGGTTCGCTGCCACGCAGAAACATGGCAGCACAGATTATTGAAGTGGCACCCGGTCTTGATATCGAAGCCTTGACCGACATTGCCTTGAAGGCGGCCAATGTTCAGGGCGGCATTCTGGTTGTGGAACGGCAATTTGGCTATCTTGAAATTCATTCGCGCGATGTGGCCGCCGTCAAGGCTTCGGCCGATGCTGTTTTGCAAGCCATGGGCAAGACGGCTCATGATGCCATGAAGCCAAAAATCCTTGCGTCGAAAATCATCACACGTATCGACCCCAATCACGCCTTCCTGATCAACCGCAACAAGGGCGGCTCCATGGTTCTGGCGGGGGAAACGCTTTACGTGCTTGAAACCGAGCCCGCCGCCTATGCCATTCTGGCTGCCAATGAGGCGGAGAAAACTGCCAATATCAAGATTGTTGACTATCGCATGATTGGTGCCACGGGCCGACTTTATCTTTCGGGCACTGAATCTGAAATCAAGGCTGCATCGGGTGCAGCCGAACAGGCTTTGGGGATGTGAGAGAATGAACGTTGAAACCTCTCAGGAATTGCGCGGGCTGGTTCGTGAAGTGTTGCGCGAGACGCTGGCCAAGCGGGTGACCCCGGTTCAGGGCATTGAAGCGGTTGATCTTTCAACTGAAGCTGCGCTTCAGGCCTTTGTGAATCGTCTTGCTACCCCGGGCGTTATCGAGGCTGTGCGGGCCGGAAAATTGCGCTTTACATTGAGCGACGCGAAGATGGAGTCTGCTCCCATTTCTGTTTCGGGTGCTGTGATCGAAGGCGTTATCAACGAACGCCGCGTGGACAGCTTGGCTGGCGCTGGAAAATTAATATTGGGTCCGACCGCCGTACTTACCCCTCTGGCGCGGGACCGCGCCCGAAAACTTGGATTGAAAATTGAAAGGAGCCGCTGATGCTGAAAGCAACCGTTACGGGCCGCATCTGGTCCACCAAGAAACTTGGAGAGGTGCCGTCAGGCTCCATTCTCGAAGTGCAGGTTGATGAAACCTCAACCCGCATGCTTGCCTTTGATCCACTGGGATGTGGGGATGGTGAGCGCGTTATTGTGGCAACGGGTTCCGTTGCCGCCTCATGGTTTCCGGGAAA
>JBDSTO010000241.1:0-6784 GCA_039928255.1 Aestuariivirga sp.
GGTGCGTTCAATGCCGGAATCCTCGAATTCGCGTTTTCAAGCGCTCATGATTGCACAGTTTCACTTGACGGTCGATATAATGCCAGTAAAAATTCTTTCCTGGGACGGGGTTAAGACCGAAAAATCGGCGGGCCTTGGTCTTGTCACATGGGACTTTGGAGGGAAAACTATGTCAACTGAGAAAAGCGGGGGCGAACTCGTCCGCGCATTGGATTGGAAGGGGGCCTTCTGGGTCGCGGCTGGCGTGCCGCCCCTGGTACTCTTCTCAATCGGCGGCATTGCCGGAACAACGGGCAAGCTCGCGTTCGTCGTCTGGATCATTTCGATGATCATGGGCTTTTCACAATCATTCACCTATGCCGAAATCGCGGGCATGTTCGGCAACAAATCTGGCGGTGCCTCGGTTTATGGTGCCACAGCCTGGCTGCGCTATTCCAAATTCATCGCGCCACTATCCGTGTGGTGCAACTGGTTTGCCTGGTCACCCGTTCTCTCATTGGGTTGCGCCATTGCGGCTGGCTATATTCTCAATGCGCTGTTTCCAATTCCAGCGGCAGACTCTCAAGCTGTTCTGGCTTGGGTGACAGCTCATGTGGCGGATTATACGGAGACTACAAAATCCGTTGTTGATTACATCGCCGCTCATGCCGGCACAGCCCCAGCGGATGCGATCACCGCTGTCGCTTCTGCTGATGGGGTTTCGGCTCTCACGCCAACCATGAGAACCTGGGAAGCGCTCACGCTGCAAATCCCGGGCCTCGGCGCGCTCCACTTCAACGCCACCTTCATCATCGGTGCCATCCTGATGCTGATCATGTTCGCGATCCAGCATCGCGGCATTGCCTCAACGGCAGCTGCACAAAAATGGCTCGCCATCATCGTGCTCACGCCGCTTCTGATCGTTGGCTTGGTGCCCATTCTCACGGGTGCAATCTCAAGTGCGAATGTGACCGGACTGCTTCCACCAACCGCGGCCTATTCTGGCGTTGATGGAACATGGTCGCTCGGCGGATGGACGCTGTTTCTGGGGGGCCTCTATATTGCCGCCTGGTCGACCTATGGGTTTGAAACCGCAGTTTGCTATACGCGCGAACTCAAGAACCCGAAGACCGACACCTTCAAGGCCATCTTCTATTCTGGCCTTCTGTGCTGCGTGTTCTTCTTCCTCGTGCCGTTCTCGTTCCAGGGTGTTCTGGGCCAGTCCGGCATGTTGGCACCTGGCATTGTGGACGGCACGGGCGTTGGCGAAGCGCTGGGCAACATGGTGGGTGGCGGCAAGGTTCTGACACAGATCTTCGTGGTCTTGATGATCATGGCCCTGTTCCTGGCTATCATGACGGCCATGGCTGGTTCATCACGCACCCTCTATCAGGGATCGAAAGATGGCTGGCTGCCGCGCTATCTCAGCCACGTCAACGAGCATGGTGCGCCAACGCGGGCCATGTGGACTGACTTTGCCTTCAACCTCTTCCTGTTGGCATTGGCCTCGGACGTGTCGGGCTACTTCTATGTGCTCGCCATTTCCAACGTCGGCTATATCATCTTCAACTTCCTCAACCTCAACTCCGGCTGGATTCACCGTATCGACTCTGGCCACGTTGAACGTCCGTGGAAGGCCCCGACATGGTTGATTGGCCTCAATACAGTTCTGGCTTTTGTGAATGCGCTGTTTCTCGGTGCCGGCGCAAAAGTCTGGGGTTACAGCAGTGCGCTGTGGGTCGGCCTGATCTTCGCCGCGCTGATTTTCCCGGTGTTCTTCTACCGTCACTATATCCAAGACGGTGGCAAGTTCCCCAAGGAAGCTCTTGATGATCTCGGCCTCATTGGCGGCGGTCTCGGCGAAAAGAAAGCGGGCATGTTGCCCTATCTCACACTGGTTGCTGGTGCCATCGTCGTGCTCTGGGCCAACTGGTTCTTCGTGCTGCCGAGCTAACGCAACAATCGAAACTCATATCGCCGCCACTTCGAGAGGAGTGGCGGTTTTTATTTGACCTGATAGCCGAACTCAGCGGCTTGGGATGTGAGCCAATCCCAAAAGCTTTCCGAGAAACCCCTGAACACTGACAGCGTGAATTCATCAGTTCCGGTTCGCGTGAGGTGCACAGACACATGAGCCATCTGGGTGAGTGCGGATTTCCCAACTGCAAATTCAGTGGGATGAAGATCAACTGGCGTGCCCTTGGCGAGCAGGCTCCGTGCCTTTGGACCACCGAGGCGCAGGGCCACACGTCCATGGCTCTGGTCTGAAACAGAGGCGAGACCCGCCAATCGGTTTTTGAGATCGGCATAGAGCGCGCCATCGGCCGTGCCCTGTGCCTGAACATAAAACTGGTCGGCCCCAGCCCACAGCACATCGACCTTTTTCAACGCCGCCAATGCTTCAGCCAGCGCCTTGGCTTTTCCCTTGCGCGCAATCACCGTGACAATCGACAGGGGATGAATGACGGAGAGCGTCACGCCCGGTGCGCCCTTGTCGGCGCCAAAACGGCCCTGCACGGCGACAGTTTGAAGTGCGGATGCCCTAGACATGCAGCCTCCGGTTCTCGGAATCGAAATGCACGGGATCACAAATTTCGGCCAGATAATGATGCCCGCGCAAACCATCAAACACCTTGACAATTTCGCCGTGGCGGGCCCGGCCATTCGACAGAAGTGCCAAGCCCAGCCACATGTTGAGCATGGGCGAGAAAGCCACCGAACAGATATAGCCCTGGTCTGCGGCCATTGAAGGCTTGTCGCCCTGCTTCAGTAAATGCCCGCCTGACCTGATCTTCATGGCACGATCCACCGGCTTGATGCCGACCACGCATTGCCGCTGCGGATCAACCAGACCTTCGCGCGTCGCCATCATGCGGCCGATATAATCTTTCTTGGTCGACATCATCTTGCCAAGGCCCAAGTCTGTTGCGGTCGTCGTGCCATTCAATTCGCCACCGGCGACATGGCCTTTTTCAATGCGCATGATGGAGAGCGCTTCAACGCCATAAGGCACGATGCCAAATTCAGCACCGGCCTGCATGATGGCGCGGGCCACGGCATTGCCATAGTCGGCGGGAACGGCCAGCTCATAGGCGTGCTCGCCCGAGAATGAGATGCGGAACAGGCGCGCCGTGATGCCGCCCAGTACTGTGATGTCCTTTGCCGCGAGATAAGGCACAGTTTCATCATTCAGGGTGAGGCCATCCACGATCTTCTGCAGCGTGGCGCGGGATTTGGGTCCGGCCACCGCCATTTGCGCCCACTGTTCCGTGACCGAGACATATTGCACGTCAAGTTCGGGCCAGAGCGCTTGATGGCAAAATTCGATGTGGCTCATCACGCGTGCCGCATTGGCCGTCGTCGTGGTCATCAGATAGTGATCTTCAGCCAGACGCGAAGTGGTGCCATCATCAAAGACGATGCCGTCCTCGCGCAGCATGAGGCCATAGCGGGCCTTGCCGATGCTCAGTGTACTGAAGGTATTGCAATAGAGCCTGTCGAGGAAGGCGCCAGCGTCTTTCCCCTGAATGTCAATCTTGCCAAGCGTGGTCACGTCGCAGATGCCAACGCCGCCACGGGTGGCGCGCACTTCACGCGAGGCCGAGGCCAGCCAATCTTCGCCCTCTTTCGGGAACCAGGAGGAGCGCATCCACAACCCAGTTTCGACGAAGACAGCACCTTGTTCTTCAGCCCATTCATGCAGCGGAGTTTTGCGCGTGGGCTGGAAATGATGCCCGGTGAAGGGACCTGCGAATGCACCAAATGAAACCGGCGAATAGAATGGCCGGAACGTTGTGGTTCCCATTTCGGCGATGGACTTGCCGGAGGCTTCGGCCAGAATTGCGATGGCGTTCACATTGCCGAGCTTGCCCTGGTCGGTTGCCATGCCGGTTGTCGTATAGCGCTTGGCCAGTTCCACATGGCCATAGCCTTCACGCGCGGCCAATGGCAGGTCCTTTGCGGTGGCGTCATTCTGATAGTCGATGAAGGCCTTGCCGGTTGATTCTTTCACCCACCAAAAAGGTGCTAAGGCGAAGGCTTCGTCGCGGCATTTCGGCGTGGCTGGCGTTTTGCCCTTCATTGTTCCGGCGCGGGCACCATCGGCCAAGCACTCAGACAACAACATATGGCCCGCCGCACTGCCCACGGCGACAAATTGCGCGCCAACATCGGGCGGCACGAAGGCCGCAATGGATTCATTCCAGACTGGCTTAGCCCCCTGATGGCACATGAGATTGACGATGGGCGACCAGCCACCGGACATGGCCACTGCTTCACAGGGAATGTTGTGATCCTTTGTGGTGACGGCAGAAACGCCCTTGCCGCCTTTCACATCAAGAATGCAACCGCCTTTGCGCGTATCGATAACGGTTTCGACGTGTACGCCATGCGATTTCAAATCTCGCGCGGTGCGCGACGCTGAATCATTGTTGGTGAAAATGGTGACAGATTTTCCAGCCGCAGCAGCATAGCGATTGGCATAGTGGCGCATGGCGGAGGCCAGCATGACGCCCGGCACGTCATTGCCACCGAACACCAGCGGGCGTTCCTCGGCCCCCGCCGCCAACACCGCGCGCTTGGCATGAATGCGCCAATAGCGCTGGCGCGGTTCGAAAGCCGCTGGCACAGCGACATGATCGTTCACGCGTTCCAGCGCACCAAAGATATTGCCGTCAAACCAGCCGAAGATCGTGGTGCGCGGCATGAGCGTGACATTGGGAAGGCTTGCCAATTCGGCAAGCACGCTTTGCGCCCATTCAAAACCGGATAGGCCTGCAATCTCCTCATTCTCAAACAGCAGCGAGCCACCGAGGCGCGAACCTTCATCGGCCAGCAATACGCGCGCACCTGAGCGCGCCGCCGTCAGCGCCGCCATCAATCCTGATGGGCCAGAACCCACGACGAGAAGATCACAATGCGCGTAGGACTTTTCGTAAGTGTCAGGATCGGCCTCGCGTGATGCCGTGCCAAGGCCTGCGGCCTTGCGGATCAGCGGCTCATAGATTTTTTCCCAGAAGCTCTTGGGCCACATGAAGGTCTTATAATAAAAGCCCGCGACGAAAATTGATGAAGCCAGCGAATTCACCGCGCCAATGTCGAAATTCAAAGAGGGCCAGCGGTTCTGGCTTCGGGCAGCCAAGCCTTCATAAAGCTCCACCATGGTGGCGCGCGTGTTGGGTTCTTTGCGGCCACCATCGCGCAATTCAACCAGGGCGTTTGGTTCTGATGCGCCAGCAGAAATAACGCCGCGCGGGCGGTGGTATTTGAAGGAGCGGCCCATGAGATTGACGCCATTGGCGATCAAGGCCGACGCCAGCGTGTCTCCCTGATGGCCCGCGAAAGCCTTGCCATCGAACCTGAAATTCAATGTGGTGCTGCGATCAACAAGACCACCCGATGGAAGCCTGAAGCCTGTCACGATTTCACCTTCCGCCGGAAGGCCGCCGCCGTTACAGCGCCATTCACCTTGTGGGTGTTGGTGTTGCGGTTGACCACGAGCCAGGCGCGACAGCCGCCCGAATGCTGGGCATACTCATTGAAATCACCGCGCGGATTTTCCCGCTCATAAACATAGGCGTGCCACTCAGGCATGGATGCAGGGTCGTTGCTTTGCGGGCGCACGAGACTGGCATCGCCGAGGAACGTGAATTCCTCGACGGGGCGAGTTCCACAATGGGGGCAAGGGATCAGCATCTTTGTTCCATCAGTGCAAATTGGGCGTCGCGCCCTGGCCTTTTTCGTCGAGCATATGGCCAGTTTTGAAGCGGTCGAGGCGATAGGCGCGCGCCAGTTTGTGGGATTCATCCTTTGCGATCAGATGCGCGTAGCACCAACCCGAGGCGGGCGTGGCCTTGAAGCCGCCGTAGCACCATCCTGCGTTCAAATATAATCCTTGTACGGATGTTCTATCTATTATGGGCGAGCCATCCATCGACATGTCCATCACACCGCCCCAACTTCTCAGCACGCGCACGCGGGAGACGGCGGGGATCATGGCAACACCGGCTTCCACCACATGCTCGACCATCGGCAGGTTTCCGCGCCGCGCATAAGAATTATAGCCATCAATGTCGCCACCAAACACAAGCCCGCCCTTGTCCGATTGTGAGACATAAAAGTGGCCTGCGCCAAAGGTGACGACGCCATCGATGAAGGGTTTCAAGCCTTCCGACACGAACGCCTGTAGCACATGGCTTTCCATGGGCAGGCGCAATCCCGCCATCGAGGCCACTTCGGAGGAATTGCCCGCAGCGCAAAGGGCCAGCTTCTTGCAGCCGATGAAACCCTTCGAGGTTTCAATGCCCACGACCTTGCCTTGCTCAGTCTTGATGCCTTTGACCTCACAGCCTTGAATAATATCAACGCCGCGCAAATCAGCACCGCGCGCATAACCCCAAGCCACGGCATCATGGCGCACCGTGCCGCCACGCCGCTGCAGCAAGCCGCCCTTGATGGGAAAGCGCGCGTTTTCATAATCAAAGAACGGATACATTTCGCGCACGGCTTCGCGGTCCAGCAACTCGGCATCAACGCCGTCAATGCGCATGGCGTTGCCGCGCCGTGCGAAGGCGTCGCGCTGCGCATCGGTGTGGCAGAGATTGAGAACGCCGCGTTGCGAGACCATGGCGTTGAAATTGAAATCCTGCTCGAGACCCTCCCACAGTTTCATCGACCATTCATAGAACGGGTTGTTGCCGGGAAGTTGATAGTTGGAGCGGATGATGGTGGTGTTGCGGCCGACGTTGCCGGAGCCGATATAGCTTTTCTCCACCACCGCGATATTTTTCAGGCCGTGTTCCTTGGC
>JBDSTO010000242.1:0-3709 GCA_039928255.1 Aestuariivirga sp.
TGGCGGAGAGGGAGGGATTCGAACCCCCGGAGGGCTTGCACCCCCTACGGTTTTCAAGACCGTCGCAATAGACCACTCTGCCACCTCTCCGACGAGACTGGGGGTCAACCGCCCTCCTCTAGCATGGCAAATCTGGCGTTCAAGTTCTTTTGCAAACAAAACCCCGGTGCTCGGGACACCGGGGTCAAGTCAACGAGTCTTAATCACGAGTTTGCAGGGTAAATCGAACTTAGAGGCGATAGAGGATTTGATCGGTCCAGAAGCGCTCAAGGCGCGCCAGGGCCTTATTCAGGCGGTCAAATTCGTCGGTGGAAATGCCCACCACTTCTTCAATGGCCTGAAGCTGACGGTTATAAAGCGCATCGACGCGGGCGCGGATGAGATTGCCCTTGTCTGTGAGGCTCACGCGGACCGAGCGCTTGTCAGAGCTTGAGCGTTCGTGGCGCACATAGCCCTGTTCAACCAATTTCTTGAGATTGTAGGAAACATTTGATCCCTGGTAATGACCGCGGGTCTTAAGCTCGCCAGCAGTCAATTCAGCATCATTGATGTTGAACAACAGCAAGGCTTGGACCGGATTCACTTCGCGTTCGCCAGTGCGCTCAAAATCATCCTTGATAACATCGAGCAGGCGGCGGTGAAGCCGTTCAATAAGTGTGAGCGATTCAAGATAGCGGTTCTTGAAACCTTCGCGCTTGGCATCAAGCGGAGCGGAACGTTCAACCCCCAAAGCTACAACAGACGTATTCATTTCAACCACCTCGTTTTTTTCCTGTTTCACCAGGCCGGCCTCTTTGGGTCCGTTCCCGTGATGAAGCCAAATTACGCGTGGGGCTTTAAGTTCGACTGAAGAGTCTCGGTAAATTTGTTCTTATATTTTCGATAATTCGCAACTGTTTTAAACTGAGTTCACAAACACTTGCTTGAAATGTTTAACAGTTGACTGGCGATCGTGGTTAATGCCCCGTCAACCGCATGCCTGGTGGTCGGCCGTTGATTCCGATTGGTGCATCACGGCGGCAACCGCTGGCACGCCATAGGTTTTGACCATCACGCGGTGGGTGGCGACAATATCCTGATAGAATGACTGCATCTGGCGAAGCGGCATGGAAAAGCAGCGTCGCGCACGATAGTAACGCTCGGTCATGACCGCGTAAGATTGCAGGTTGCCGCTGGGACGAACCTTGGGGCTCGCTTGAATGGCAGGTTTTGTGTCTGGAACTGCAGCGGCTGATGGTGAGGTGTCAGCCATCTGGCTTGCTGCGCGGGCGGCGGAGAGAACATCATTCACTTCGGCTTCGCGATCAGCCGAGCATATGGCCGCCTGGCCTGCGTTGCGGCCTGCGGCCATTGTGGATTTCGTGGTGGCAACGTCTGTTTGGCTGGCAAGGGCAACTTCGGCCCTCGCCACCAGAGCGGCCAGCTCTTCATGCCCAGCACTGTTCAGATAATGGCATTTGCTGTCAACCGCATGGGCTTTCGCCAGAAGATGTGCGGCTGTTTCCGCCGCCACGGTTTCGCTCATCGCCGGGGACGTCAAGGCGGCCCAGGTCAGGAAACATGGCAAGGCGGCCCGCAGGAAAACTCGTTTTGACATTACTCTATCCCCAATTTGTCCATGGGAGATTTCGGCCCGATTTGACTAAAACATGCTGAATTTTGTGTTTGCGATTAAAGGCATGGTTAAAAACGAGTGAATTGCGTTCAAGCACTGGCGGGGCTAAACCGCCTGCCATGACCCATGACTTTTTAGGAAAATTTCCGTCAACCCGTTTGCGCCGCAATCGCAAGGCACCTTGGGCCCGGGCCCTGGTCAGCGAAAACGCTTTGACAGCCAGCGATCTGATCTGGCCGATTTTTGTTATTGAAGGCAAGGATAAGTCCGAGGCCGTTTCATCCATGCCGGGCGTCAACCGCCTGTCGATTGATCTTGCCGTTAAAGCCGCAAAGGAAGCTGCGAGCCTGGGTATTCCAGTCGTGGCACTTTTCCCCAACACCGATCCCAAACTGCGCACCGAGGATGGACGCGAAGCTTTGAACGCGGAGAATCTGGTGTGCCGCGCGGTTCGCGCCATCAAGAAAGAAGTGCCAGAGATCGGAATTCTCTGCGATGTGGCGCTTGATCCTTATACATCGCACGGCCACGACGGGCTTCTCGACGGCCACCGCATCTTGAATGACGAGTCGACGGCTGTTCTCGTGAAGCAATCGCTGGTGCAGGCTGAAGCGGGTTGTGACATAATCGCTCCGTCAGACATGATGGATGGGCGGATTGGTGCCATTCGCAGTGCACTGGAAGCGAACGCGTTTCAGGATGTGCAGATCATGGCTTATAGCGCCAAATACGCTTCTGCCTTTTACGGGCCGTTCCGGGAAGCTGTAGGTTCCGGCGGTCTCCTCAAGGGCGACAAGCGCAGCTATCAGATGGACGCTGCCAACAGTGACGAAGCGATGCGCGAAGTGGCGATGGATCTGGCCGAGGGTGCGGACATGGTGATGGTGAAGCCAGGCATGCCCTATCTCGACATCGTATCGCGCGTGGCGCGCGAATTTGCGGTGCCCACGTTTGCCTATCAGGTGTCGGGCGAATACGCGATGCTCAAAGCCGCATTCGCCAATGGTTGGCTTGACGAGAGCAAAGCGGTGCCCGAGGCGCTGCTCGCATTCAAGCGCGCAGGCGCCTCAGGTGTGCTTACCTACTTCGCCCTCGACATTGCGCGCAAGCTCAAGGCCTAACGCATCAGCCGTGCAATGAGGCTTGATGTGTCCCATCGCCCACCGCCCATTTTTTGAACTTCAGAATAGAACTGATCGATCACCGCCGTAATTGGCAGGTGCGAACCATTGCGGCGCGCTTCGGCAAGGCAAATCCCCAAGTCCTTGCGCATCCAGTCTGCTGCAAAACCGAAATCAAACTTTCCGGCGATCATTGTTTTGTGACGGTTTTCCATCTGCCACGAGCCCGCAGCGCCCTTGGAAATAACGTCAATCACCTGCCCCATGTCGAGCCCGGCCTTCATTCCAAATTGAATGGATTCAGCGAGGCCCTGTACGAGGCCTGCAATGGCAATCTGGTTGCACATTTTTGCCAACTGGCCTGAGCCGCTCGGACCCAGCAAACGGCACATCTTCGAAAAATGAGAAATCAGAGGTTCAGCCTTGGCGTAGTCCTCTGCATCGCCTCCACACATAACCGTCAGCACGCCATTTTCTGCACCGGCCTGACCGCCAGAGACGGGCGCGTCAATGAAGCCAATCCCTCTCAATTTGGCCTCGGCGTGGAGCTCGCGGGCCACATCGGCCGAGGCCGTGGTGTGGTCGACAAAGATCGAGCCTTTTTTCATGCTTTGAAACGCCCCATCGGGCCCAAGCGTCACCTGGCGCAAATCGTCGTCATTGCCAACGCAGGCAAATACAAAATCGGCACCTTCTGCGGCGGCGCGGGGTGTTGCAGCAATGTTGCCACCATTGGCCTTCGCCCAAGCCTCAGATTTGGCGGGGGTGCGGTTATAAACCGTTGCTGGCAAGCCCGATTTCCGCGCCAGATGCCCCGCCATGGGAAAGCCCATTACGCCCAAACCTAGCCATGTTGTTTTCATATTCATTTGGTTTCCTCTTTCGGGCCTTCATAATTGAAGGCTTGAAATATGGCCAGTGGCGCTGGATAGTGTTGTCAGGAGTGTGATTTGTCGATCGAACGCCGAAATTT
>JBDSTO010000243.1:0-6379 GCA_039928255.1 Aestuariivirga sp.
TCCTTTTAAAGCGATTGTTCCAGGCGGCGATGATCCTCCTCGGTGTTGCAGCCATCACCTTTGGCCTTTTACATTATTTGCCCGCTGATCCTGCAGCCCTGATTGCAGGCCGAAGCGCCAATGCTGAAATGATTGCCAACGTTCGCCATCAATTGGGATTAGATTTGCCGTTGCCGGAACAGTTCTGGAATTATCTGGTGGCGCTGTTGCATGGTGATCTTGGCCGATCCTATGTGCAGCGCACCGGTGTAACTTCTCTGATTCTCGCGCGCTTCCCTGCAACATTCTACCTGATGTTGGCTGGCATTTTTGTTGAAGTAGCTATCGGCCTTTCTGCTGGCGTGTTGGCCGCTGTACGAAGGAATAGTTTCACCGACAGTTTGGTGATGATGCTATCATTTGTGGGTGTGTCAGCACCGCAATTTGTTGTGGCCCTTTTGCTGCTCTATGTGTTTGCGGTGAATCTCGATTGGTTTCCAATGGGTGGATATGGCACGCCTGCGCATATCGTGCTTCCTGCTTTGACGCTGGGACTTCTGGGGGCTGGCTGGTATGCGCGCATGACCCGATCCGCCATGCTGGATGTTTTGAATCAGGATTATATCCGCACTGCTAATGCCAAGGGACTCTCAAAAATGCGGGTGATCTTGCGCCACGGCGTTCCCAATGCGCTGCTGCCGCTTATCGCGATGATTGGTATCGACATTGGCCAGTTCATGGCCGGAGTTGTAGTGGTTGAATCGGTTTACGGCTGGCCTGGCATTGGTCAACTAGCCTGGCAGGGTATTCAACAAGTTGACTTGCCGATCATCATCGGCGTCACATTGGTTTCATCGCTCGCTATTGTTTTGGGCAATTTGTTGGCGGACATACTTGCCCCCGTTTTCGACCCGCGGATCCGTTCAAAAACTTAAGTCAAAGGAGTCTAAACATGTTCAAACATATTTTGAAATCAACCACTGCCCTGCTAGCTTTCGCGGCTGTCTCGGCGACCTCACTGCCCTCACTGGCTGACACCCCCAACCAGGGAGGTTCCATCATCGTCACCTATAAGGATGATCTGGCAACTCTCGATCCGGCCATTGGCTATGATTGGCAAAACTGGTCCATCATCAACTCTATGTTTTCGCGGTTGATGGATTATAAACCCGGCACATCCGAACTGTTTCCGTCGTTGGCTGATAGTTTCACGGTTTCACCTGATGGCCTCACCTATACCTTTAAACTGAACCCAGCAGCAAAATTTACCAACGGCCGCAAATTGGTGGCGGCTGATGTGAAGTATTCTATCGAGCGCGCAGTTGATCCCAAGACTAAGGGACCCGGTGCGGGTTTCTTCCATTCCATCGCAGGTTCTGATGCGCTGACAGGAGGTAAAGCTGAAACCATATCGGGTATCGAAGCCGTTGACGATACAACAGTGAAGTTCACCCTCAGCCAACCTGATGCCACCTTCCTGAATGTGCTGGCATTGAACTTTGCATCCGTCGTGCCAAAAGAAGTGGCGGAAGCTGAGGGCGCTGACTTCGGCAAGAAGCCCGTGGGGTCAGGTGCCTATATGCTGAAAGAATGGGTGAGCGGCCAGCATCTGACTGTCGTGCGTAACCCTGATTACTTCCGCGCGCGTCCCAACCTTGATGAATACACCCTTGAGTTTGGACAAGAACCGCTTGTCGCCATTCTTCGTCTACAAAAGGGCGAAGTTGACATCGCAGGTGACGGCATTCCGCCAGCCAAATATCTAGAAATGAAAAAAGATAAAACCATGGCCAGTATGATCGTTGATCGAGAGCAGCTGCAGACCGGTTATATCACCATCAACACTACTAAGAAGCCATTTGATGATGCGCGCGTGCGCCAGGCTCTGAACATGGCCATCAACAAGGACCGCATAATCAAGATCGTGAATGGTCGTGCTGTTCCTGCAAATCAAGTATTGCCGCCACTAATGCCCGGATATGACAAGGACTATAAGGGCTATTCCTATAATGTTGCCAAGGCAAAGGCCTTGCTCGCTGAAGCGGGCGTTAAGGATGGTTTTGAAACAACACTTTACGCGATGAACGCTGATCCAAACCCACGCATTGCGCAAGCCATTCAGCAAGACCTGGCGGCAGTTGGTATTAAGGCAGAGATCAAGTCACTTGCAGCGCCCGAAGTAATCGCAGCTGGTGGCAACAAGGAAGCAAGTTCCTTAATCTGGTCCGGCGGTATGGGATGGATAGCTGACTTTCCAGATCCATCAGATTTCTATGGGCCAATTTTGGGTTGCGGTGGTGCTGTTGATGCAGGCTGGAACTGGTCGTGGTATTGCAACAAGGACTTTGAGGCGCGTGCTGTCAAAGCCGATGCGATGTCAGATCCCAAGCAGAAAGACGAGCGCGCCAAGGTTTGGGCTCAGATCTTCACTGACATTCAATCGAAAGATGCGCCATGGGTACCCGTATTCAATGAGCGCCGCGTAGTGGCTAAATCGAAGCGCATGGGTGGACCGGATGAAATCTACATCGATCCAACCCGCGTGATCGACTACGAAGCCATTTATATCAGCAAATAACCAATGAACCATTGGGTCCCTGCCGCGTGCGGGGGCCCACCATTAGAATGAAGTAAGAGGAGCCTCCAATGTGTGTGAATTGCAATCATACGATTCACCGGAAGAACCATCACTTTGGATGGGATCACAGCTTTGAGCCAAAGCTGATCGCAAAATCAGGTGAGACCATTCATTTTGAATGTCTGGATTCGTCAGGTGGTCAACTGAGCAAAAATTCAAAAGTGGTAGACATCGCCTCACTGGATTTCGGCAAAGTTAATCCTGTGACAGGTCCTGTCTATGTTGAGGGTGCCATGCCCGGTGACGTGCTTAAGGTCACCTTGCGCAAATTCATTCCATCGGGATTCGGATGGACTGCAAATATTCCAGGCTTTGGCCTGTTGTCCGATCAGTTCAAAGAGCCTGCACTACATCTCTGGACTTATGATTCCAGTGCTATGGCACCCGCACTGTATGGTCCCAAAGGCCGCGTGCCGTTGAAGCCTTTCGCTGGAACGATTGGTGTGGCTCCAGGCGAGGCAGGGTTACATTCAGTTATTCCACCGCGCAATGTGGGCGGCAACCTCGATATTCGCGATTTAGCGGCAGGCACAACCTTGTATCTTCCTGTAGAAGTTAAAGGTGCACTCTTTTCAATCGGTGACACACACGCAGCCCAAGGCGATGGTGAAGTTTGCGGTACTGCCATTGAAAGCCAGATGGATGTGGAAGCCACTATTGAAGTGGTGAAAGGCAAACGCCTGCTCAGCCCGCGCTTTACAACACCAGGGCCCGTAACTCGGCATTTGGATGCGGATGGCTATGAAGTCACAACTGGTGTTGGCGCTGACTTGATGACGGCTGCGCGTGAAAGTGTGGCTCGCATGGTTGATCTTTTAGCCGATGAGCACAGTATGAACCCCGTTGATGCGTATCTGCTGGTTTCTGTCTGTGGTGACCTGCGTATCAGCGAGATCGTCGATATGCCAAACTGGGTGGTGTCGTTCTATTTTCCACGTATTGTTTTTTCATGATTTCACCTACGCCGAAACTGCCGGTTCTCTCGGTCGATCGGTTGGGAATTGATGCGCGAACACCTGAAGGGTTAAAGCCCGTGCTCAGGGATGTTAGTTTCACACTCGCCCCGTCAGAAACCTTGTGCATCGCGGGTGAATCGGGTTCGGGCAAATCCTTGACCGCGCTTGCTATTATGCGACTGCTCTCGTCATCGCTCAAGCAGTGCTCCGGCCAAATCAAACTACAAGGCCGCGAACTGACCACGCTGTCAGATATAGAGATGCGTAAGCTACGCGGTGGTGAGATCGCCATGATTTTTCAAGATCCGATGAGTTCTCTAAATCCGGTGATGACGATCGGCACACAAATGACCGAGGCGATCCGCGAACACTCGGGCAGTTCCAATGCTGAACAGCGTGCGCGTGAAATGCTGGATGCCGTTCATATCGGTGAATCTGGGCGTCGCTTGGGCCAATATCCGCATGAACTTTCTGGCGGGATGCGCCAGCGCGTGATGATCGGTATGGCTCTGTCCTGCCGACCCAAAGTACTAATTGCCGATGAGCCCACCACAGCACTCGACGTGACGGTACAGGCGCAGATCCTCAAACTGATGAAGGAACTGAAATCTGAATTCTCCACCTCCATCGTCCTGATCACGCATGACATGGGCGTTGTGGCGGAAATGGCTGATCGCGTGGCCTTACTTCATCATGGTCAATTGGTTGAGCAGGGAAATGTTTCTGATATCTTTGAACGGCCACAGCAAGACTACACCAAACGACTTTTGACCGCCGTAGCGCATCTTGGAGCTTATCGTGGCACAGATTCTCCGCCGCGCGTAACTGCGAGCCTACCCGCTACCACTCCAAGTACTGTCTTGGTGGTGAAGGATCTGAGTGTGGCTTACGGTGTGGCTAGCGGCCCACCGTGGAGGCGCCAACCTCCAAAGCCCGTGGTCAAAAACGTCAGCTTCGAATTGAAAGCCGGGCAGACATTGGGTCTTGTGGGTGAAAGTGGCTCTGGCAAATCCACTACGGGTAAGGCCTTGCTTGGCCTCGTTCCTTCACATGGGGATATTATAATCAACGGCACT
Source organism: Aestuariivirga sp. (assembly GCA_039928255.1). GTDB lineage: Bacteria > Pseudomonadota > Alphaproteobacteria > Rhizobiales > Aestuariivirgaceae > Aestuariivirga. The sequence continues at coordinate 4,650 of JBDSTO010000243.1, forward strand.
AACACAGCAGGTCTCAGCCGCTCTGCCATGAAGCCACTTCGCCGCCAAGCACAAATGATTTTTCAAGATCCATATGCCTCGCTTGATTCGCGCATGGCAGTCGGCGAAGCGATAGCTGAGCCGCTAGCAATTCATAACATCGGCACTAAGGCCGAGCGTCGTGACAAGGTGATGGCCTTGTTAGAGCGGGTGCGCCTTCTACCCGAGCATGCCACACGCTACCCCCATGAATTCTCAGGCGGTCAGCGTCAGCGTATCTGCATCGCCAGGGCGTTGGCTCTGGAACCCAACATAATAGTTGCCGACGAGAGTGTGTCGGCGCTTGATGTTTCTGTGAGGAGCCAAGTGCTCGATCTGATGCAGGAACTACAGGAGCAAATGAACATTGCTTATATTTTTATTTCACATGATATGGCGGTCATTGAGCGGATGAGCCACCACGTGGCGGTGATGACAGCGGGTGAGATTGTTGAGTATGGCACTCGCCGTAAAGTCTTTGAGTCACCTTCCCATCCTTATACGCGGTCTCTTATGGATGCGGTTCCACGATCTTATCGGACCCGGTACGACGACTAAGGTATGAATTGTTTGTTATTCTTTAGTTCGGCGTTCTTTTGTCGGGGTGCGCAGAGAATGGTCATGCAATGCTTATGATAGGTTTTACTTTCTTACCTCAAAGGGGACCGAGCATTGCTGGCAAGGGCGCTATTGTTTGTCGATTACCTTCACCCACCCCCACCCCGGTTCTAATTTGAGGGGATTTCACTCTGGGCATCTCCGTGTCTGGTAGACATAAGAAAACTCGAATTAGAAAAGACAAAGACCCTGACTACGAAGTAATTCCCGAGTCTTTTCAATCTGCTTCAAAGCCTTTCAGCTTGTACCCCGACAAGATGACCTATGAGAAGTTCGCGGCCATGATGCGAGGCGCTTAACCAGGCAAGGTCTTGCAAAAGAAGACGTATGCCGGAATTAAGGGCTCTTTAGCCATGCATCCATTGTCTGCAACCAGCGCGGCTCCCAGAATGACACCCCGAGTCAACAATGCAGAATACGCGGAAAAATTGGGTTGAGCGTAACTTGATAATTTGCTTTGCGAATTGATGGTGCTCAGTGCCGGAATCCGACCAGCGACACGCGGATTTTCAAGTCTGAAGTGCGCCAACTTTCGCCATAGCTTGATTGGCGATGTTGGCACTCTTGCGTTTGTCGCGCTGGCACCCAAAATGGCACCCAGCGGGCTAAGCACAAGGAAAGGCATAAAGCTTAGCGTGTTGCAAACATATGGTCTGATTGGAATTTAAATGGTGCCCAGGGACAGAATTGAACTGCCGACACGCGGATTTTCAATTAGGTTAGGAAGTTATTCAACTTGTTGCAATCTGCTTCAAGTCGAAACATAGCACATTGAGCTAGTTATCTGATTGGATGGTTTGTCTCGAGCAAGTTGTTTCATCCCGTTCCACCCTATTTCATTCAAGATCGATGATCTTTGGCACCCCTGTGGCACCCAACTATGAAGAGGGTATCGGCCCATTTCTTTGAGCTTCGGTTTGCTTTGCATTCGCGGGCCGCTACAGTCACTCGGGCGTGGTCTTCTTCACTTCAGTCCCACGCTTCGTGCTCGCACGCGAGTCGGCTCCGTCCCTAAATTCACTTGGTGCTTCGTCAACGAACATCATTGCTTCTTTTGAACGATTTCGCATGGCTTTCAAGAAAGCCATTATCTT
>JBDSTO010000244.1:0-8314 GCA_039928255.1 Aestuariivirga sp.
CATTTGGTCTATGGCACAATTTCCGACCGGGGCGATCAGCTCTCGCTGTCGATTGAACTGGCCAATGCCGAAACGGGATACATTACTTGGGCCAAACGCTATGACGCCAGCGGCGTTGACCTGCTCAAATGGGCCAGCGAAGTTTGCCCACTGATTGTTTCGGCACTTGATCCGGCAGTGGCTGAAAGCGAACATCTGGCTCTGACCAAGCCTGCCATTGCCGCCACCGATTGTCTTTGGGCTTATCAATATCTCGTCAAAGGCTACCGCCATTATTATGCGGGAGAGTGGGATGAAGCGATCGCGTCCTTTCACGATGCTGTCGACGAAGACAAGACCTATGCGCACGCCCATGCCATGCTGGCCAACACTCATTATTCTGCGGCCCAGGCGGGCCGGGACAAAAATTTTGACGAAAAGCTGGAGCTCGCAGAACGCAGCGCTCGCCGCGCTCTGGAAATTGATCCATCAGAGGCAAAAGCCAATATCGCTCTCGGACAGATTTTGGATTGGCGCGGCAAACACAGCCAATCGGCACCCTTTCTCGATCGCGCCATCAATCTCAATCCCAGTTTCTCGCAAGCCTCCACGGCCCGAAGTTATCACGCGCTGATGACCGGTGCCTTTGCCGAGGCCAAAACCTATATCGAAACATCCATGAGGTTGCGCGTGGGTGACGCAGGCCTCGGCTTCTGCCTGCCTTCAAAGGCCATCGCTGACCTTCATCTTGAAAACCGCCAAGAAGCTTTGCAAACCGCCCATTGGGCTCTGCGCCTGGCCCCGGATTTTTGGCTCTCGCGCTTGACACTTGCCGTGGCGTTGCATGCCAACGCCGAAATTGAACCTGCCAGTCGTGTGGTAGCGGGCCTGAAACAAGATTATCCCAACCTATCTGCGGAAGAATTTGCGGCGTGGTTTCCCTATGCAAATCCAGCCAACAACAAGCTGATCAGGAAGGCCTTGCAAGGTGCCGGATGGAATTGAGGTTGACATTGCACTGCAACATGCCTATGTGCAGCTCATCGCTTGTCATCCAAAGATGAATACGTGAGGCGCAAATTGATTGCGACCGTTCCAGACAAGCCAAACCCCTAAAACATTCCTTTCACGTGGGAAAGTTCAGCGCCAATCCATGGCAGTGAACGCAATTTCGCGTGTGCTGTTATTCGGACAGGTTGGCGTTGATATCCCTGTTCCGAATGAAAGATTATTTTGACTCAATTTACCGACCTCGGCCTCTCGCAGAAGCTCCTCGATGCACTGAAGCAAGAGGGCTACGAAACTCCGACCCCAATTCAGGCGCAATCGATTCCCCCTTTGCTTCAGGGCAAAGACCTGCTCGGCATCGCCCAGACCGGCACCGGCAAGACCGCTGCTTTCGCCCTTCCCATTCTCGAACTCTTGTCGCGTCACACCGAGCGTGTGGCCAAGGGCACATGCAGAGCTTTGATCCTCTCGCCAACCCGTGAGCTTGCTGCTCAAATCGGCGAAAGCTTCAAGACCTATGGCAAATACATGAAACTTTCGCGCGCCATCGTTTTTGGCGGCACATCCATCGGCAAGCAGGTTGAAATCTGCCGCGGTGGTGTTGACATTCTGGTGGCCACCCCAGGCCGCTTGGTTGACTTGATCGAACGCCGCGCCATTACATTGGGCAAGGTTGAAATCCTGGTTCTCGATGAAGTGGACCAGATGCTTGATCTGGGCTTCATCCACGCCATCCGCCAGATCACCGGCATGTTGCCAAAGCAGCGCCAGAACCTGTTCTTCTCGGCCACCATGCCGAAGGAAATTGCAGGTCTTGCTGCAGGTCTCCTGCGTGACCCCGTGCGCATTGAAATCACGCCTGTTGCGACAACCGTCGAGCGCATCAACCAGAGCGTCATTCACGTTGATCAGGGCGCCAAGCTCGCCCTTCTCAATGAACTTCTCAAAGATAACAACATGACGCGCACCCTCGTCTTCACGCGCACCAAGCATGGCGCCGACAAGGTTGTGCGCGGGCTTGCACAGGCCAATTACACGGCCTCCGCCATTCACGGTAATAAGTCACAAGCCAATCGCGAAAAGGCTCTGGCCGGTTTCAAGAACGGCAAGATCCTCGTTCTCGTGGCAACCGACATTGCCGCGCGCGGCATTGACGTTGATGGCGTGTCGCATGTCATCAACTTCGACCTGCCGCACGTTCCTGAATCCTACGTCCACCGCATTGGCCGTACCGCCCGTGCTGGTGCCGAAGGCATGGCCATTGCGCTCTGTGCTGGTGATGAGCGCTCATTGCTGCGCGATATTGAGCGCACAATTCGCATGTCCATCCCCGTGGTGACCCACGCTTTGGGCCGCGCCGTTCTCTCGCCTGAAGGCAAGGAAGCGCGCCGCCCCAACGGTCGTTCAACCAAGCCACAAGGCGGCAAGCCCCGTGGTGAACGCAGTTTTGCTCCGCGCGGTGACCGTCCTCAAGGCGAACGTCCGCAGGGTGAGCGCAGCTTTGCGCCACGCGGTGATCGTCCCCAAGATGACCATCCGCAGGGTGAACACAGTTTTGCTCCACGCGGCGATCGTCCCCAAGGTGACCGCCCACAAGGTGAGCGCAGTTTTGCCCCGCGTGGTGATCGTCCCCAAGGTGGAAAATTCCATCGTGGCCAGCCGGGCTTCACGCCCAAGCCAAAAGTGGAAACTGCGAGCGAACCTCGTCACGTTCATGAGGAAAAAGCCTCTGCTCCTGCCGTGCGCACCGACTGGACACCGATGAAGGGTGAACCCACCATCATGTACCAGAAGAAGCAGGAACGCACCGAAGCGCGGCCTGTTCAGGACAACAAGCCCTGGTTCAACCGCAACGGCAAAACCGCTGGATCAAAGAACATGGACCGCAAGGCCCGTGGCGACAAGCCAGGCTTTGCCGGCAAGCCCAAAGCCAAATTCGGCGGCGGCAAACCCGGCGGCTTTGCCAAGCCAACCGGTGGCAACTTCAAGCGCCCCGACCGCGCTGAGGCATAAGCTTCACAACTGTTTTAGATGCAAAAGCCCGCGAGCAATCGCGGGCTTAACTTTTTTTAACAGAGCCGTTGCAGAACCGTTACACGGCCTCAGCATTGTCCCAAAAATCCGCGCTGATGCGGCTTTGGGAGAAGCTCCATGACATTCACAAAATCACTTTTGGGCGCGGCCTGTGCTGCGGCCCTTTGCCTTGGTTCCACGTTTACAGCCTCAGCCGAGGCGATGACGATGAAGCATGTTTTGTTGCTCAGCGTTGACGGCTTGCATGAAACCGATTTGGCCAACTTCATCAAGGCGAACCCCAAATCCACTATGGCCACGCTGGCTGCCCATGGCACACATTTCTCCTCAGCCTCCTCGGCCAAGCCTTCAGACTCTTTCCCCGGCCTCCTCGCCCTGATCACCGGCGGCTCGCCCAAATCAACAGGCGTCTATTATGATGACTCCTATGACCGCAACCTTTCGGCTCCCGGTTCCGATTGCAAAACCAAAGGCACCGAAGTGGTCTATGATGAGTCAATCGATTTGAAGCCAGATGCCATGGATGGCGGTGGCGGCCTTGATGAGGCAAAGCTGCCGCGCGATGGCGCAAATGGCTGCAAGCCCGTCTATCCACACCAGTTCCTGCGCGTGAACACGATTTTTGAAGTGATCAAGGCTGCCGGCATGAAGACGGCATGGTCTGACAAGCATCCAGCTTACGAACTGGTCAACGGCCCATCGGGCAAAGGCGTTGATGATCTCTTCGTTCCTGAGATCAACTCCAGTGACGACATCACCGCCAAAGCCTCAAACACCGCCGCTTATGATGACACCAAGGTTGCCGCCATCATCAATGAAATCGATGGCAAGAGCCACGACGGCAAAGACGGTGGCGGCGTGCCTGCGATTTTCGGCATGAACTTCCAGGCTGTGAGCGTGGGTGAGAAAACAACCGGTTACACCGATGCCAAGGGCACACCTTCGCCGGAACTGGCAGAAGCCTTGACGCACACAGATGCTTCAATCGGCAAGATGGTGGCCGAACTTGCCGCCAAGGGTCTGGACAAGGACACGCTTGTGATCATCTCCGCCAAGCACGGCCAGTCACCGATTGATCCTGCCGCCAAAAAAATCACCGACAAGAAGTTGATCCCAGCCGCGTTGGATGGTGTGGCCAAGGACTTGGGCGCACAAGTCACAATGGACTCGGTGGCCCTGATCTGGCTCGCTGATCAATCGAAAACTGCCGATGCGGTGAAGGCCCTGGACGCCATCAAGGACCAGGCCAATATCAGCGAAGTCATTGATGCGGCAAAGATCACGCCAATGTTTGGCGATGCCACCAAGGACGCCCGCGTGCCTGACATTATCGTGCAGCCGGTGAATGGCGTGATCTATACTAAAACGACGGCCAAGAAGATTGCTGAACACGGCGGCATGAGCGAGGATGACACGCACGTGGCCCTGCTGCTTTCAAACCCCGGCCTTGCTGCAACTGAAGTGAAAGACCCGGTCACCAACATGCAAGTGGCCCCGACCATCCTGGCCGCATTAGGTCTTGATCCGACAGCACTGCAAGCCGTGAAAGCTGAAGGCACCAAGGTTCTTCCGGGGTTCTGATTTTCTCGTAACAGACCAAGAAGCCCTCGAGGTGATCGCGGGCTTTGTTATTTTGGATAGATTTCGTCGGGACGATTGGAAATAGATATTCCACTCTTATTAAACACAAGGATGGACACCCGACCGACGATATTTTCTTCTGGAACATATCCAACTTTATCGAGAAATCGGCTATCTTGCGAATTGTCACGACTGTCACCCAGCATGAAATAGTGCTTGGGAGGCACAATGTATTCTTGGGTATCATCAAGAGCCGTCCGACCCAGATCTGAAATCACATATGAACGACCGCTTGGCAAAGTTTCACGAAAGAATTTGGTGTTAGGCATGTCGTAGTATTCAGGTGGCAGTGTCACATCGGCAAGCTCGACGGGGACTCCATTAATATTGAGCACGCCTTTGATCATTTGGATGTGATCCCCCGGCAAGCCGACAACGCGCTTAATGTAATCAACTCTAATGTCTCCGGGGTATTTGAATACTACAACATCTCCGGCTGCCGGGAGACTGTGACCAGTTCGACCTTCAAAACTGAAGACATTGAATGGGCTGAACGAATACCTACTGTAGCCGTAGGCAAACTTGGATACAAAAATGTAATCGCCAACCATATAGTTGGGCTCATTGCTGGCTGACGGAATGTTGAAGGGTTGATACAACAGAGTGCGAACTAATAGAAGTGATGGCAATCCTGGAATGCAAAAAGCCAAAACCAAAAATAGAATTTTCCAAAGACTCGTTCTCGTCACCTCGTTTTCTACTGAACCAGCCATCTTTTCATCCAATCAAAAAGGCCAGCATTGCTGCTGGCCTAGTACCCGTCAATAGGATGGCGGCTTAAAACGCGCCCTGCAGCGCCTTCACATTGTCGAGATTTTCCTGCGCAATGCGGCGGGACTCGTCATCTTTCGCGGCAGCCAAATCAGCCTCAGAGTCCTTCACCTGTTGCACCATGGCAGCAGCATCAAGCTCAGTTGTCGGAATGGCACGCTCAGCAAGAACCGTAAGTCCCTGCGGATTCACTTCAGCAAAACCGCCGCGCACAAAAATCTTCTGCGCACCCGAAGCCGAAGCCACAACCACAATGCCTGGCCGCAGCGCCGTCAGCAGCGGTGCATGCTGTGGCAGAATAGTCATCTCGCCTTCAGTACCCGGCAGAACAACACTGTCCACATCCCCTGAGAACAGGAGCTTGGATGGGGAGACCAGTTCGAAATGCAGTGCCATGTTTACGCTGCCTCAGCTGCCATCTTCTTGGCCTTCTCGACGGCTTCTTCAATGGTGCCGACCATGTAGAAGGCAGCTTCCGGCAGATGATCGTAAGCACCATCGCACAAGCCTTTGAAGCCCTTAATCGTGTCGGCCAGCGGCACGAGCTTGCCGGGCGAACCGGTGAAGACTTCAGCCACGAAGAACGGTTGTGACATGAAGCGCTCGATCTTGCGGGCGCGGGCCACTGCCGTTTTGTCGTCTTCTGAAAGTTCGTCCATGCCCAGAATGGCGATGATGTCTTGCAGCGCCTTGTAGCGTTGCAGGATCTGCTGAACGCGGCGCGCCGTTTGATAATGCTCATCCCCCAGAATACGAGCGTCCATCATGCGCGATGTTGAATCCAGCGGATCAACGGCAGGGTAAATGCCTTTTTCAGCAATCGAGCGCGACAGCGTTGTTGTGGCGTCCAAATGTGCGAAGGATGTTGCAGGTGCAGGATCGGTCAAATCGTCGGCTGGCACGTAAATGGCCTGCACTGAAGTGATTGAGCCCTTCTGCGTGGTTGTGATGCGTTCCTGCATGGCGCCCATGTCGGTGGCCAACGTTGGCTGATAACCCACGGCTGAAGGAATACGACCGAGGAGCGCTGACACTTCAGAACCTGCCTGCGTGAAGCGGAAAATATTATCAACGAAGAACAACACGTCCTGACCTTCGTCGCGGAAATGCTCAGCAACCGTGAGGCCCGACAAGGCGACGCGCATGCGTGCACCTGGTGGCTCATTCATCTGGCCGTAAACCAGCGCAGCTTTGGAACCTTCACCGCCGCCCTTCTTGTTCACGCCAGATTCAATCATTTCATGATAAAGATCGTTGCCCTCGCGGGTGCGTTCACCCACACCGGCAAACACCGAATAACCACCATGTGCCTTGGCCACGTTGTTGATGAGTTCCATGATGAGAACGGTCTTGCCCACGCCGGCACCGCCGAAGAGACCAATCTTGCCGCCCTTGGCATAAGGTGCGAGCAGATCAACAACCTTGATGCCCGTCACAAGAATTTCAGCTTCGGTTGATTGCTCAACAAATTCTGGAGCAGCCTGGTGAATGCCGCGGGTAAGCTTGGTCTTCATCGGACCAGCTTCATCAACGGGCTCACCGATCACGTTCATGATGCGGCCCAAGGTTTCAGGGCCAACGGGCATCATGATGGGGGTGCCAGTATCAGTCACTTCCTGGCCACGCACCAAACCTTCGGTGGCGTCCATGGCAATGGTGCGCACCGTGCTTTCGCCCAGATGCTGTGCTACTTCCAGAACCAGACGGTTGCCGCCATTGGTGGTTTCCAGAGCGTTCAGAATTTGTGGCAGATCGCCATCAAACTGCACGTCGACGACAGCGCCTGTGACTTGCGTGACACGACCCACAAGGCCGGTCGATTTGGAAGCAGCTTTCTTTGCCATGGTCTGGTCCTCTTCAGCTCTTACAGCGCTTCCGCGCCGGAAATGATTTCAATAAGTTCTTTGGTAATCTGGGCTTGGCGTTGGCGGTTATATTTGATCGACAGCTTGTTGATCATGTCGCCGGCATTGCGTGTGGCGTTGTCCATGGCGCTCATGCGAGCACCCTGTTCGGATGCCGCATTCTCAAGAAGTCCACGGAACACCTGAACAGAAATATTGCGCGGCAGAAGCTCTGACAGAATGGCTTCTTCTTCCGGCTCAACATCATAAATGGCGCCACCGAGTTCAGGCGCTTTGGCACCCGTCACAGCAGCGGGGATCAACTGCAAAGCCGTTGGCTTTTGTGCGATGACAGATTTGAATTCGGCAAAGAACAATGTTGCCACATCAAACTGGCCTTCATTGAACAGGCTGATGATCTTGGCGCCAACGGCCACTGCATTTTCGTAAGTCACTTGCTTCTGGCCGCGAAAATCAACAGCCTCGATAATGTATTTGCCATAGACGCGGCGGAGCGCGTCATTGCCTTTCTTGCCAACCGTGAAAATCTTCACGGTCTTGCCTTGAGCCAAAAGCCTGTCTGCGTGTTCGCGCGCCAGACGCGCAATCGATGAATTGAAACCGCCACACAGCCCGCGTTCAGCTGTTGCAACAACCAGCAAATGCACCTGGTCCTTGCCAGTGCCCGCAAGAAGCTTTGGCGCACCATCACGACCAGCCACAGCACTCGACAGATTGGCCAGAACCACGGCCATGCGTTCTGAATAGGGGCGCGCAGCAACAGCGGCCTCTTGGGCACGGCGCAACTTCGCCGCGGCCACCATTTGCATGGCCTTGGTGATTTTGCGTGTCGCCTTAACCGAGGCGATGCGATTGCGAAGGTCTTTGAGACTGGCCATCGGTTACTCTTTACGCAAAGCTCTTGGCATAGGCATCAACCGCAGCTTTGAGCTTTGGCATGGTGACATCCGAAATCTGCTTTTCGCTGCGGATCGCTTCCAGAATGTCCTTGTGCTTGTCGCGGAACAGGCGGAGCA
>JBDSTO010000245.1:0-8912 GCA_039928255.1 Aestuariivirga sp.
TGAAACGTCGAAACGTTTACAGGTTCGGTCTCAACCGGATCATTTCAAGCTAAAACTCGATCCTCGAGGGCCCCGCTGGCGCAATGAATGTCGCAGCGGGGCTAGTCGTTTGTTGTTCAGTTTGTGCTGTGATTGGTGGTCGAGATGTAGGTTTCGTCTTCCTGGCCATCCCGCTCGAATTTCAGGAAATCATAATAGCCGCAATGGCCTTCCCCCGGAAAAATCCGGCAGGTGGAGGGCCGCGCATGATAGATCGTGCAGCGCCGCGCTTCAGTGTCAAAGAATTGGCAGATCTTGCCGTAGTGTGTGTCCGCCTTGCGCCGCATGATGCGCGCATAGCCATGGGCCTTCTTGAAGTATTTCTTTTCTGCCTGGGCCTCGGTCAGCCCAAAATGCTTTGCGATGCGCGCGGCATCCTTGTCTTTGACTTCAATGACTGGATAGGAACAGCAATAACCCGGGCATTTCAGACAATCATATTTCGCTTTGCCAGCCATGAAAGACTCAAGAATTGTTTCGGTGCGCTTTGGTGGCTGAATTTCTGTTTGGGTTCAAGCCACTGCGCATTAAATCTCAAAAATATCACGGGTTTTGCACAACTGCTTTGGCGGTGCGCGTCCCTTCATCACCGGGCGTTTTTGCAGCATTGAGCTTGAGTTGATTGAACTTCTTGTTGGTCTCAACAATCTCGCCCATCAACCATTCGCGGAACGCCCGGGCTGGTCCAGATTCACGGCTGCCCTTCTTGCGCACGACCCAATAGGCGCCATGATCTTTCAGATCGAAGGTGAAAGGGCGAACCAGCCAATTCTCCAGCAAACTGTCCGTGCAGAGAATTTGATCACCCAAGGCAAAGCCTTGGCCCGCCTCGGCGGCTTCAAGTGCCAACTGGTTTTGCAGGATTGAGCCACGGCCTTTGGCCACGCCTTGAACCCCAGCGGCCGCTAGCCAATCATCCCACCATTGTTTCTTGTCTTCGTGAAGGAGTTTGAGGGCGAGGAGGTCCTTGGGAGCTGTGTTGGGGCGCTTGCTCAAATAACTCGGCGCACAGACCGGAAAGATGACCACGTCAGAAAGTTTGACGGCTTCCACATCCTGCCAGCCGCCCAAGCCATAGCGCAGGCCCACATCAACATCCTCGGCGTAAAAATCCACCACTTCGTTTGAGGGATCAATGGCAAGTTCAATGTCGGGATGAAGTGAACTGAAACTCCCCAGGCGGCCAATCAGCCAGCGCGACGCGAAGGCAGGCTGCACGGAAACCTTAAGAACGCGCGCATCACCCACAGCCGCGGCCTCGCGCGATGCGTCCGCCAATTGATCAAACAGCGGCGTAAGCCTTGTGCCAAATCGCCGACCTGCTTCTGTGAGCTCCACACCACGCCCAGTGCGGGTGAAGAGCGGCGTGCCCAGATATTCTTCCAACTCGCGCATGTGGCGGCTAATCGCAGCGGGCGTCACAAACAGCTCATCGGCCGCATCCGAAAAGCTGACGCTTCGGGCGGCCGCTTCAAAGGCCTTGAGGGCGTTGAGAGATGGGAGTCGGCGGGCCATGATTTCACTATAGACCTAAACGACCGACATATAACTTTTTGTTACGTGTCACATGACTTTTCACAGTTTGAGATTTCAAACCTAAAAGCCTATCTCATGGATGTCAGAAGAAATTACAGGAGACCGCCATGAACACCTCAATTTTCGAAGCCTATTCAAATATTTACAGCGTCGCAATGATGCGGAATGTGAAATCAACGAATGCCGCCCCTGTTGCTCCGCGCAGCAATGAGCCACGCTTTTCCTCGCTGGTAAAATTGTTCCGCCGTGCATAACACCCGGACGGCTCATCAGAACAGCAATTGACAAGGTCCCAGAGTTTGGGGCCTTGTTTTTTGACCAAAAATAGAACATATAAAGAACGAACTGTTCCTTCTGGATGAATATGCGTTGTGGATGACACTTAGTTTTGAACTACGCACCGCGCCAAAAGGTTTATGAGAGTTTCAAAGGGAGTTTTGACATGGCTGGATCAGTGAACAAGGTAATTTTGGTGGGCAACCTGGGCAAGGACCCAGAGGTGCGCCACACTCAGGATGGCAAGCCCATCGTCAATCTGTCGATCGCGACATCTGAAAACTGGCGTGACAAATCAACCGGTGAACGCAAGGAAAAAACTGAATGGCACCGCGTGGTGATTTTCAATGAAAATCTTGCCAAGGTCGCCGAGCAATATTTGAAGAAAGGCTCGACGGTTTATATTGAAGGCTCTTTGCAGACCCGCAAATGGACCGACAAAGACGGGGTTGAAAAATATTCAACCGAAGTCGTCCTGCAGAATTTCAACGGTACGCTGACCATGCTGGGCGGCAGGCCGGGTTCAGGTGACAGTTCCGGCTTTGGCGGTGGTGATGAAATTGGTGCTGGTAGCCCGATGGATAGACCACGTTCTTCTGCCAAGCCTGCAAGCTTTACCCGCGATCTCGATGATGAAGTTCCGTTTTGATGCTGGACCACATTGGCATCAGCGTCAGTGACTATCAGAAGGCTAAGGCTCTCTACACCGCCGTACTCTTGCCTTTGGAGATAACACTCCAAATGGAAGTGACGGCGGAGATGACGGGCGGATCTTGGTACGGTGGCTTTGGCAAGGCCGGCAAACCAGACTTTTGGATTGGCACTGGCCATAAGGCCACATCAGGATGTCATGTGGCTTTCACAGCGACGCGATCTCAGGTGGATGCCTTCTACAAGGCAGCACTCACAGCAGGCGCCAAAGACAATGGACCTCCAGGTGTGCGGCCGGAATACCATCCCAATTATTATGCGGCCTTCGTCCTTGATTCTGATGGCAACAACATCGAGGCGGTATGTCACGCGCCAGCCTGAAAATTGAGGGAAAGCAAAGGCAGCCACTGGAGGCGCCGCAAACTCTTGGGGCACTCCGCAATATCGGAAAAGCGATGCTGGCGGATTTTGAAATGCTGGGCATCACAAGCGTCGGGCAACTGTCCAGCCAGAATGCTGATGAACTTTACCTTCGCCTCAACACCCTTACCCGTCAGCGCCAAGACCCATGCGTGCACGACACTTTTGCGGCTGCCATCCATCAGGCCAAAACTGGCGAAGCCCTTGACTGGTGGGCCTTCACGCCAATGCGCAAAGCTCGCCAACAAGCCAATACTTTCCCATTGTGGCAGGGAGTTTGAACAGAAATCATGTGCCCTAAAATGCCAATCAACGATAAGGCGAGGTCCCAAATGAAACGCTGGTTGATTGCACTGGGAGCAGGATTTGCGCTGTTCATCTCTGCCGCTCATGGCGAGGACAGCTATCTAGACAATCGTTCAAGCGCTGAAAGCCTGGTCCGTTCATTCTACAATGCCGTCAATCTCCATCAATATGCCAGAGCCTATGATTATTTCGCGAACCCGCCAGCCAAAGACTTTGAAGCTTTCCAAAAAGGTTTCGCCGACACCGATCATGTCGATGTCCTTATTGGCGAGGCTGTAGGGGACGGGGCCGCAGGGTCCATCTTCTATTCGGTTCAAACGGCGATCAAGGCCAAGGGCACGGACGGCAAGACCAAGTTTTTCGCAGGCTGCTACACGGTGAGGGCCATCAATGGCGCGATCCAAGAGCCGCCATCACGGCCCTTTCAAATCGACAAGGCAAGTCTGAAACCAATCACCGAAGACGACTACCGCGTCAATTCGTTGCCTAAATGCAGCGACCAGTCGTCAGATGTGGGAAACCCCACCGATAGCGTTGATTTGGCAAAAGGGCGCTTCGTGGAGGACATGGCGGGACAATGTGACAAGACTGCTGAGACGGCGGGCGGAGCTAATGAGCCAACAGTCTTTCCCATTTCCTACCATATGAAGGGATCTGCCAAATCGGAGCCTGACACCAAAGTTACGCTCTATGTTTTTGAATGCTCAATGGCGGCTTATAATTCGTCGGAAGTATACTACTTGTTCGACGCCCTGGGATTGCACCGTCTGAGCTTTGCTGAGCCCCACATGGACATCGTTTATAAGCCGGGGGGCGAAGACAGCAGCAAACTGAAATCGATGAAGGTTGATGGTTTCATGGCCACAGAAACGCTGATCAACTCTGAATTTGACGATAAGACCAATTCCATCAGCTCATTTTCCAAGTGGCGAGGGATCGCGGATGCCTCGTCCAACGGCACCTGGGTTTTTGATGACGGGCAATTTGTTCTGAAAGATTATGACGTTGACCCCACCTACGACGGCGAACAGAACTCGATCACCGTTATGCAGGGTGGCAAAATAAAGCTTGCGCCCTAAATCGGCCTCATTTAGACGTTTTGTGCGCTGCAACATAGTCATTTGAGGCCAATAATGAATCACCTGAAATCCGCCTTGGCTGCCGCAGCCATCCTTATCACGTCATGTAGTGGAGCCATTGCTGGCGACACGTTGAATGCGTCTGACATTCGAAGCCTTCTTCCCGGCCGTTTTCAGGTCACCGTTATGGGGGCTGTCAACATGACAGTCGCCCTGCGTGCCAATGGAACAGTTCTCGGCACCTCCAAAGGCGAGAGTGATACTGGTCATTGGACAGTCAATGGATCGCGCCTGTGCATCGCTTTCAACAAGTGGCTGGGTGGCCAACAGCGCTGCTCGCCGCTCATCAGCCAGGCAGGCTATTACGAAGGTTCGGGCTTCACATTCCGCCCAATTTAAGCTCTGAAAACATTCAGATTTCAATGTCATTTTGTTGAAGAAAATGACCAATGCGCCTATCGTCTGCGGCAACTGAACGAGTCGGATTTTCAAACAATCCTTTGACGTTCAAAACCCAGTTCCGATCAAAGGCGCAACCGCTCCGTGGCTTCCAAAGACGACGACAAGAAAGGCCTGCCTCCGGCCAATCCCAATGAGATTTCGCCCATTTCCATCGAAGAGGAAATGCGCAAGAGCTATCTCGATTATGCGATGAGCGTCATTGTCAGCCGTGCGCTGCCCGATGTGCGCGATGGCCTGAAGCCCGTACACCGCCGCATTCTTTACACCATGCACGAAAACGGCTTCACGCCGGACAAGCCTTACAAGAAGTCCGCCCGTATTGTGGGTGACGTCATGGGCAAATATCACCCACACGGCAATCTTGCGATCTATGACGCTCTGGTGCGCATGGCGCAGGATTTCTCGCTGCGTTTGCCGTTGATCGACGGGCAGGGCAATTTTGGCTCGGTCGATGGAGATCCGCCAGCCGCAGACCGTTACACCGAAAGCCGCCTGGCCAAAACCGCCATGCCCTTGCTCGATGATCTCGACAAGGAAACCGTGGATTTCCAATCCAACTATTCCAACGAGTTTCAGGAACCCACGGTTCTTCCCGCCAAATATCCAAATCTTCTGGTCAATGGCTCGGGCGGCATCGCCGTCGGCATGGCCACCAACATGGCACCACACAATCTGGGCGAGGTGATCGACGCCACCTTGGCGGTCATGGAAAATCCGGCGGTCACTGTTGAAGAGCTGCTGCGTCTCATACCCGGCCCCGACTTTCCCACAGGTGGGATTATTCTGGGCCGTGCAGGCATTAAAAGTGCATTCCTCACGGGGCGCGGATCGATTGTGTTGCGTTCACGCGTCGAGGTCGAAGAAATTCGCAAAGACCGGCAAGCGCTCATCGTCACCGAAATTCCCTATCAAACCAACAAGTCCCAGATGATCGAGAAAATCGCCGATCTGGTGCGTGACAAGCGCATTGAAGGCATTTCCGACATTCGTGATGAAAGCTCGCGCGAAGGCATGCGCGTGGTGATCGAGCTGAAGCGCGATGCCGAGCCGGAGATTGTTCTCAATCAGCTATGGCGTTTCTCGCAATTGCAGAGTTCCTTCAGCGTCAACAACATTGCCTTGCTGCGCGGCCGGCCTGAGCAGTTGCATTTGCTGGATTTGCTGCAGGCGTTCATTGCCTTCCGCGAAGAAGTTGTAACAAAGCGCACAAAATTCCTACTGAAAAAAGCTCGTGACCGCGCCCACGTCTTGGTGGGCCTGGCCATTGCTGTGGCCAATATCGATGAAGTCATCAAGCTCATCCGGAGTTCGAAGGATTCAGGAGAGGCGCGCGTTGCGTTGATGGCCAGAGCCTGGCCCGCCAAGCAGTTGGCACCGCTGATTGCACTCATCGCCGACCCGCGTCATGGCTTGAGGGCCGATGGCACCTATGTGCTTTCAGAAGAACAGGCCCGCGCCATTCTTGAATTGCGCCTCGCGCGCTTGACACAACTGGGTCTCGACGAGATTTCAGCTGAATTGGAAAAGCTGGCAATCGAAATCAAGAATTATCTCGAGATTCTGGGCTCACGCGTCCGCGTCCAGCAAATCATCCGTGATGAACTGAATGAAGTCAAAACAGACTTCGCCACACCACGAAAAACCCAGATCGTCGAGAATGAAGGCGAAGTCGAAGACGAAGATCTGATTCAGCGCGAAGACATGGTCGTCACTGTTAGCCATGCCGGTTATGTCAAACGCGTGCCGCTGTCGGCCTACCGTGCCCAGCGCAGAGGCGGCAAGGGCAGGGCAGGTGTGCAGGTCCGTGACGAAGATTTCGTCACCAAGCTCTTCGTCGCCAACACACACACGCCCATTCTGTTTTTCTCATCGACGGGCATGGTTTACAAACTGAAAACCTGGCGTTTGCCCATTGGCAACCCGCAGGCCCGCGGCAAGGCCATGATCAACCTGCTGCCGTTAAAACAGGGCGAACGTATCACCACCATCATGCCAATGCCCGAGGATGAGTCCACTTGGTCCAACCTGCAAATTCTATTCGCTACGCAGACAGGCGACATTCGCCGCAATGAGCTGGCCGATTTCGAAAGCATCAATCGTTCAGGCAAGATAGCTATGAAGCTCGAAGATGGCGATGCGTTGGTGGGCGTGGAGACCTGTTCGGACGACCAGGACGTGTTGCTGACGACCGCGCAGGGCCAATGCATCCGCTTTGCTGCAACAGATGTTCGCGTATTCCAGAGCCGTGGTTCAACTGGCGTAAGGGGCATAAAGCTCGAAAAGGACGACAAAGTGATCTCGATGTCGATCATCCGTCACGTCGAGGCCTCAAGTGACGAGCGCCAGGCCTTTATCAAGATGTCACGCGCCGTGGCAGGCGAGGAAACTGATGCAGGAACCTCTGATGAGGAAGCCTCCGCCGAGGCTGCAATCACTCAGGAACGCTACGCTGAAATGGGTGCCGCCGAACAGGTGATCCTCACGGTTTCTGCCAATGGTTATGGCAAACGCACGTCATCCTATGAATATCGCATCACCAATCGTGGCGGCAAAGGCATCACGGCCATGGCGGTGAATGACCGCAATGGCCCGCTCGTGGCCTCCTTCCCGGTGGAGGACAGTGACGAGATCATGCTGGTGACGGACGGTGGCCAGTTGATCCGCTGCCCTGTGGAAGGCATCCGCAAAGCCGGCCGCTCCACTCAGGGCGTCATCGTAATCGACACCGCTGATGATGAACATGTGGTCTCGGTTGAGCGGATCACTGAGGAAGAGGCAGACGCGGGCGGGGCCGAATAGGCTCAGCCGCAAATCTTCTTCAATGCCTGCCATTGTTCGGCACTCACGGGTGGCTTTGCGATTTTACCGGCTGGCAATGGCTCTATCAGTTTGATACGATCTTCCGTACCCGGATGATTGGCAAAGATGTTGCCGAGCGCCGCAAACGGGCCTGTACCAACTCCTTTTTCCTTTTCGATCTTTAGCACCTTTTCAAAGAACGTCTTGAGTCCCATCGGGTCGATGGAAGCATTGACCATCGCTTGGCGCGCATAGGCATCTGCCTGCGCTTCCATGGCGCGGCTGTGTTCCAGAAGGGCTGCGAGAAAAGCCGCATTGGTTACCGTTGTACCGCCATTGGAGCCCGTGGCCACACTCGCCAGAACCTGAAATCCGGTCAACCTGATCATTTGTGCTTCCGGGTGGAGATAGTTCACATGGCCGATTTCATGGGCCAGAACACCGGCCAGTTCCTCTGGCGCATCAGTCTGATCGAGGAGCTTGCGGGTGATAATGATATTACCGCCTGAAACTGCAAAGGCATTCATGACCGGAATATCATAGATATGGACGGAAACAGCAGGAAGATCGGGCGTGCCTTCCGCAAGCGTGCCGATGAGTGCGCCTAGGGCAGCTTCGCCTTCTGGCGTGGTGCAGCGTTTGGCATCCTTGGCCATCGCTGCTTCAATGGCATTGCCCGTGCGGATGCGCCAACTGTTGGGCATGACATGGGCAAGCTTGTCGGGCATCAGATAGATTAGTGCCCAACTAGCCAGTGCAACAAATGCAAGGCCACCTACAATCCATCCTCCGATTTTCAGGAAGTCGCCTGCGGCCACACCTCCTTTGAGTTGGGGCGCACGTTCGACAAGCGAGACGATAAAAGCCTCGTCGCGTAACACCAGCCTTGCCCCGGGCCAGCCGTCATGGGTGAGCCGAAACACATGTCCCAATGCCGGCGGGTCAATGGCATGGAGTCCTGCAACAGGCCAGTGGATCTTGCCAACACTTGCGCCCGAAATCTCTATTGAAGCGCCATTGAAGGTTGCACTTACAGGATTGTCTCCAGCGGATTTTCCGTCAAAATATGTGGCAGAAACGGCCATCACCAGGCTCCAATGTCAAAGGCGTCGGCAAGTCCTTCGCCGCGTGTAGGCAGCGCCGCGATGGATTGTTGAATGCGCGAAATATCAACGGCACCGTCAAGACGCAATCTTTGGAAGACATAACGAAGTGTACGCTGCGCGATAAAGGGCGCACCAATTCCCAACGTGAAAATGGCCAAGAGAACATTGCCGACGATCAGCCAAGCATAACTTCCCGCCGTCGCTTCCAACTTAAACTGGGCACCATCAAAGCGGGTGC
>JBDSTO010000246.1:0-34292 GCA_039928255.1 Aestuariivirga sp.
CGACATTGCTGAACCCCAAATCGCCGCCAGAATGGCCAAGCTCGCAAAACGAAAGCCACCACGAAAAGTCGCTACCGCTAAACCAAAGCGCATGATGAATTGAACGCGGCCAGCACCGGACGCTTACTTCAAAACCGTGAAGGCTGAACTGATCTGGCGGCACGCCCAGGGACGCGGATTTACTGGAGGCGAGTCTAAAACGCCAAAATGTTAGGATCTCTCGCGGCGTATTGTAAAAATGTCGGGGAAGTCAGAGCACTTATGGTTCAGCGGGGAATCCCGGTGGATATTCTGGCAGCGTCACGCCACCGTCGACAACAAGTGACTGACCGGTAACGTAGGCGGCATCATCACTGGCTAGGAATAGCACAGCACGGCCGATGTCCTCCGGCAGTGCAAATCGTCCAAGCGGAATGAAGGATTCGACCGCTTGCTTGAAAGCCGCGTCATATTGCGGCGCGGCCCCTTCCGTCATCACATGGCCAGGCTCAACGCAGTTGATGGTGATGCCGTGTTGCGCTAATTCCATGGCCGCCGCCCTGACGAAGCCGTTGATCCCGGCCTTGCTCGCCGCATAGTGTGCCATGCCTTTAATGGCTGTGCGGTTGCCGGTGATCGAGGAGGTAACGACAATACGTCCATAGGCTTGGGTGGTCATCTGGGGTAGGCAGGCCTGGACGCTCAAGAACACACCTTTGAGGTTAATGCTTAGAAGCCGATCCCACAAAGCCTCGGTCATGGTAGCGATGGGTGAAGAATCAAACACCGCCGCGTTGGGGCAGAGAATGTCGATTCGCCCGAAAGCCGCAATCGCTATGGCGACCGCATCCTTCATTTCAGCTGTCCGCGACACGTCGGCCTGCATAGCGATGGCCTCGGCTCCTGCCTGACGGAGCGCCTTGGCTTCTTGTTCCGCAAGCGTGCCATTCTGATCCACAAGCAAGACACGAGCACCCCGCGCCACGAGGATCCGGGCAATGCCGAGGCCAATGCCGCGCGCCGCACCCGTGATGATGGCAGATTTACCCTTGAAACTCGAAGTCATCTGATACTCCTCCATTTTAGCCCCGGAAAGCCGTTTCGGTCAGGCCCCGGATGCCCGTTTCGATAGCAAAGATGGCGCCGGCCATTGGACTTTGTGCGAAGCCTGTTTGGTCCATGTAGACCCAGGCGCCGTCGACGAACTCGATGGAGGCAGAGGTTACATAGAGAGTCGTCATATCCTTGCCGCCGAAGGCGCAGCTCGTGGGACTCTTGACCGGCATTTTAATCACTCTATCCACCGTGCCGTCTGGCGCATAACGCGTCACGCGCGATCCGCCCCAGTGAGTGGACCAGAGATAGCCTGCAGCATCAACTGTCGAACCATCGGGCACGCCTTCTTCTGGTCGCACCGTAACGAAGATGCGTCCAGGTCCAACCTCACCAGTGGTGGGGTCGACATCATGGGCGTAAATCGTCCGGTTGTGAGTTCGCGTGTGATAGATGATGCGGCCATCTGGGCTGAAGGATGGGCCGTTAGAGCAAATAAAGCCATCAACGATCCGCGCCACGTTTTGGGCCGCATCGATGCGAAACAGAGCGCCGATAGTTTCGGTCTCAAGGCGGTCCGTAGTGCCGGCCCACAGGCGACCCTGCCGATCGCACTTGGCATCGTTGAAGCAGACGCGCGGCGTGTTAGCGATGGGATTCACATAGGGCGTGCGAAGGGTGAACTTCGCGTCAAGGAATGAAATGCCGTCCGAAGCTGCCAGAACGAAACCGCCAGCTCTTCGCGGTAACAACGCGCCAAGTTGGTGAGGCAGGGCAATATCGAATTTGGTGTCACGGCCGGTGACAACGTCGAGTCTGTGCAACTCGGGCCGCATCTGGTCGATCCAGTAGAGTGCGTCCTCGCCGGGTGACCACAAAGCACCCTCACCAAGGACGGCCTGGGCCTCATGAATGCATTCGATCCGCATGTGCATACCTTAATATTTGACGATCATGTCGTTAAGTTCACGAACGCTCGTGTCGGTCTTGGCCACCGACGCAATCACCCGCCCGCGCGAAAGTACGGTGAAACGGTCGCAGCTTTCATAGGCTTGATATAAATTGTGGGTGATGAATACGGCTGAGACACCCTCGTCCTTGAGTTGCGCCAAATGCTCCAGCAGCTTGGCAGTCTCGCGGACCGACAGGGCGCTTGTGGGTTCGTCCAGCAACAGCATGGCTGACTTGAAGTAAACTGCACGAGCAATTGCCACCGCTTGCCGCTGACCACCAGACAGCGCCTCGACGGGAATGTCGGGTGAGTTGACTCCAGCGATTCGTACGATGTTGAGAAGCACATCCATTACGATGGCGTTCATCCGACTTGTATCGAGAATGCCTGGCCCAAAGGTGAGTTCACGGCCTGCAAAGAAGTTCCGCATGATCGAGGCCGAACCGACGAGGGCAGAGTCTTGATAGATAGTCTCGATGCCGAGTCGTTCGGAATCCTTGCGCGACCGTATGCTAACTGGGACACCATTGGATAGGACTAGTCCGCTGTCCGGGAACTCGATACCTGACATGATGTTAACCAGCGTGGACTTACCCGCTCCGTTGTCCCCCAAGAGGCCGACGATCTCATTCTGGTTGATCTGGAAGTTCACGTCATGGAGTGCTTGCACGTGGCCATAACCCTTAGTGATGCCACGCAATTCTAAGAGAGGTTGATGGTTGACTGACGTCTCTGATGCTTTTGCAGGTGCTGTGCTCATCTGCTTGCCCCCTGCGCCATCCAGGTATTGATGATTACTGCGAGGACTAGAATTGCGCCTACGAAGACATCGAGATAAAAGCCTGGCGCCCTCAACAGCAGGAGCACATCCTCTACCATATACATAAGACAGGCACCAATGACGATGCCGAGCACAGTGCCGCGTCCGCCCGACAGGAAAAGGCCGCCGATAACGCAGACCGCCACGGCCTTGAGCTCGAGGCCGACGCCTTGGGCGGGTGTTGCCGTGCCGACACGCGTAATGCTGAGAATGCCGGCCATTGTCGCAGCCAGGCTGCTCAGAGCGAAGGTGATGATTTTCACGCGGTGACTGTCAATGCCGACGGCAATGGCCGTCCTTTCGTGTCCGCCGACGAGGAACGCATGATTCCCAAACTTGCTACGGTGCACGAGGCCGCTCATGAGGATGGCAAACAGCATAAACCAGAGAAAAGGCGCATCGATACCGAGAATAGAACCTGTCATCAACGCGGAAAAGCTCTCGCCCGGCTTGAAAGAGACGGTGCGGCCCTCGGACAGCCAACGGACAATGCCGCGCACGACCAGCATCCCGCCCATCGTGGCGATGAAGGAGGGAATAGCAAACTTCACAGTTACGAGCCCGTTGATAACGCCGATCGCAATGCCGATGAAAAGTGTAGCGAGAACCGCGAGCCACACGGGAAGACCAAGTCCGTAGAGAAGCGCCAGACTGTAGCCGGCCAGCGTGTAAACGGACCCAACTGATAGGTCGAACTCACCGGTAATCATCAAGAAACCGACGCCGAGCGAGATGATGCCCAAGACCGGTATCGCGCGCAAGAGGAGTCCGATGTTGGTTGCTGAGAGATATCGGAACTGTTCTGGATAGAGGAGCGAACCTACAATGCAAACTGCTTGTAGCACGAGAAATAGCAGGAGGATCTTGGCTACGGGCTGGCGCATGAATCGCTGCCAGCTGCTGACCGGCCGTTCATGAGCGGCCTTCATGGCCTCTTGGTCACTATTATGTGTGGCATCCTGTGTCATGCGCCGCCTTTATTGTGATTTGAGGAAGTGGCCCTCGCTTTTGCGAAAAGCGAGGGCCGACTTGCGTTCGTCAGTTAGCGATATATGCCAGCGAACTCTTTGACTTGCGCGGCGTTGCTGGCGTCGATCACGGTACCACCAATTGGAATGCTGGATGGCGGCACGCCGTACTTGACGAAGTAGTGGAGCATGACAATGGGCATATAACCCTCATAGTAGGCACCAGAGTCGACCGTCGCTATCGTCTTGCCCGCGATGATACTGTCGATAATGCCGGGGCTCAGGTCGAAGCCACCGATCACCGGCGTCACATTTGCTTCGGCTGCCGCCTGCGGGCCCACTTCCGTCACCACACTGCCGAGACCTATTACGGCCTTGGTTTTGGGCCGGCCCACCAGATATTGCGAAATGCGGGTGAGAGCCGTAGCCATGGTCGGCGACGCATCGAGTTTCTCGGAGGTGATGCCTAATGGGTCCAACACCGACTGGATGCCGCGGAAGCGCTCGGCACCATAGAACGCGTCCGGGTCTTCTACCGGCGATACGATGTTGTCGCCTTTTACGAGTTTTCCGGCCTCGACCATCTTCTTGGCAATTCGCTGGCCGGCGGCAAAGAAGTCCTGTCCGACATAGGCCTGGCTTTCAGTGGCGTTGGGCTTGGGGTCATCCGTATCGAAGGTTATGATGGCGATGCCAGCGGCGCGCGCCTTCGCGATGTTAGTCGTAAACGCATTTGGCAGCCAG
Organism: Aestuariivirga sp.; assembly: GCA_039928255.1. Lineage (GTDB taxonomy): Bacteria > Pseudomonadota > Alphaproteobacteria > Rhizobiales > Aestuariivirgaceae > Aestuariivirga. The sequence continues at coordinate 4,517 of JBDSTO010000246.1, forward strand.
TTCACCAGTGCAATCCCGTCGACCTTGTTGGCGATCGCCGTTTCGATCAGATTGTTCTGTTTCACGGGATCACTGTCGGCGTACTGGATATCGATGCTGACATTGCGGTCTTTCGCCGCTTCCTGTGCACCGTGAATAACTGGATTCCAGAATGGATCGCCGGCAGCAGTATAGATGATGAAAGTAACATTGACAGGCTTGTCCTGTGCAAGGGCGCCACGCGGCAGTGTGCCGACGGCGGCAAGTGCCGTGACGCCGGCCGCCATGAAGGACAGTGCGTCGCGACGAGATTTTGATCTGATCATCTTTTTGAACTCCCTGTAGTTAATAGATTGTGGGCTGAAGAAGTAAGGTGATGGCGTTGGGCTTCGCCCTTGGGCACAACGTCATAGTATGCCGCCCAGCGCACAATGTGGCTGGTCACGTACTCGGCGGCAGCTTCCGTTTCTTTGGCGCGGATGAGCCGCAGAATTTCATAGTGCTCTGCCAATTCGAGTTCGCGCAATTCGTCGTTAAGCTGGCTGACAGTGCCACGAGTTCGCAGCAACCCGACAATAGACTCCATGAGTGCACCGAACAGGTTATTGCAGGAGGCTTCCGCGAGTAGCACATGGAACTTGGCTGCAAACTCGCCGGTGGGTAGGCGCCGGTCGAGCGCAGCTCGATGCTGTGAGAGCAGGGTTTCAATAGGAAGAAGTTCAACTTCCGTCGCGCGCAGACAAGCAAAACGAACCGATTGAGGCTCAATAACTTTGCGCGCTTCAAGTAGGTCAAGCGCCATCGCGTTGTTGATCAGGAAACCCATCTGCTCCACCCGAAAAGCGTCTTTGGCTCGCAGTTCTCGTACGAACGTACCGCTGCCAGGACTCGACTGGATAAGGTTAAGTGTGGCGAGGATCTGCAGGCCCTCGCGAATACTCGACCGGCCGATGCCGAGGCTCTCCATGAGTTCCCGCTCGGGCGGGAGCTTGTCGCCCGGCTTGAGGGCGCCATGGCGGATCAGGTCCAGTAATTGCTGTGCAACCTGTTGCGCCGAAGTCGTCTTTTTAATTGGAACGAGGTCTAAGGCCATATGATTACCATATTGTCTGACCAATTATATATCAATGACCCGAATCGATCAAGAACCAGCCTCACTGGAAAGTGGCCTGCTTTTTCTGAACCAGACGATGTGAGAGTATCGAACCGGAAAGGAGAAATAAGATGGTTAGGTTAGAACTACTTATCGGTTAACTCGTTCCATCTGGAGCGGATACTTAATGGCAATTGTGCCGAATTGAGTTCCCCGCACTTTGGAGGTTGCAGTGGATAATGATCGTGTCACTGGCTCAGCCAAGCAAGTGAGAGGCGCCGTCAAAGAAGCCGCCAAAAATTCATGGCTGATTCTAAAATGCAGTCTGACGGCAAGGCCGAAAAAGTGGTTGGCAAAGTTCAAAATGCAATTGGCGGTGCCAAAGACGGAGTGTGCGAAGCAATCGATGGAAAAAAACGCTAAATGTTTTGGCCCTAAGCTGACAGCTCAGGGCCAAGAGCTACACTCAATCAGGATCAATAAGGTGGAGCAAAGTCAGAACACTAGTCTGACTTTGCCCAGAATTTCCAAGATTCAGATACGGCCACTGAGCAGCAGAAATTGACTATGTCCTGGCGCCGGGTTTGGCTGAAAAGCGGTTCCCATAAGGGGGAAATTCGCCGTTACGCAAGTAAGCCTCATGATACTTTTTGAGCTTGTCTTCGTCGACCTCCACGCCCAGTCCCGGTCCGTCGATCCGTCCCCATTCGGGCCCATCCATGATAGGGATGCGCTTTGTGAGAATATCGTCTTCCATCATTTGCGCAGTCTGCTGGTTCCCGCAATCCGAATTGGGGGCACACAGCATCATGTGCTGGCCAGCTGCCGCAGCTAAACCAAATTCACCATGCGTATGTTTGCAGACAATCTGCCCTTCGTGATGAGCAACGTGGGCAACGGTTGAAAAGCGCCGCAACGAACCAACCCAATAGGGACTGAAACAGAGATAATCCCCTGCGCGACTGCGTGCCAGGCGGAGAGCATCCGAATATTTCCATAGCCCTTCATTCACACAAATGGATGGCACAATGCGACGCTTAACCTCCTGGGTGAGATCGATGGGTTCCACCGGAACAGGCCCCTCGACAAAGTCAATATTGAAAAGTCGATGCCAACGTTCGACTGTTTGAACCGCCTGTGGAATGGTCCAGGCTTGATTGGCATCGATGCGTAGTCTGCTGCTGGGACCGATATGCTGACGGATTACTTCAAGTAGCTGTTCTTCCTTCGCTGTATCATAACCTACCTTGAAATAGAACGTGTCGTAACCCCGGCGTATTCCGTCATCGCATTGAGCCGCAACATCATCCTGGCTGCCCCAATGCAGATAGCAGAAGTAGCGCACCGCATCCCGCTGTGCCCCGCCGAACAATCGGTAAATGGGTTGGCCCGCTTCTTTTCCGTTTAGATCCCACAGGGCCATGTCGATGCCTGCGAAGGCGAAGCTGCCAGTCATGGGCTGAAATTGCCATCCGCCGCCGATAAAATAATCCCTCGCAATATGTTCCGTGTCCCAAGGATTCCGGCCAACCACAAAAGGCGCCGCCGCCTCAACCGCCTTTTGGATGCCCACAGTTTCGCTGTTCATACAGGCTTCGCCCCAGCCAGTGAGTCCATTGTCGGCCGTCAGCTTAACGATGACATCAGTCACACCTTCGCGCGCGATCAGTGCGCTGGTTTCCGTGCGGGTGTAGCGGATGCTGATGGGAAATGCTTCAAGCTTCGTGATTTTCATTTTCTGTCCTGTTTCCTTAATTTCGATGCAGCAGTTTGCTTAGAAAAGCCGCAGTACGTTGCTGTTTTGGTTTGCGAAGAATATCCTTTGGACGGCCCTCTTCCACGATAAGGCCATCCGCCATGAAAATGATCCGGTCCGCTACGTCGCCTGCAAACTCAATCTCGTGGGTGACAATCATCATGGTGCGCCCCTGCTCTGCGAGTTTGCGCATAACATTGAGGACCTCACCGACAAGTTCGGGATCCAAGGCGGAGGTCGGCTCATCGAACAAAATGAGTTTGGGCTGCATCGCCAGAACGCGTGCGATAGCCACGCGCTGCTGCTGGCCGCCGCTGAGCTTATTCGGAAATTCATCTATCTTTTCGAGCAGACCTACCTCCGAAAGCACTGACAAAGCAACTTCGTCAGCCTCAGCCCGGGACAACTTGCGGACCCGCCGCGGTGCCAGAGTGACATTGTCGCGCACCGAAAGATGGGGAAACAGATTGAAACGTTGAAAGACAAAACCAATGTTGGCTCGGTCCTTGGCCATCTGCTTATCAGTAAGATTAACCTCGCGCCCTGGGCCCTTGGAAACCCCAAACGGAACGCCATCGATTAGGATTTTCCCGCGCGTCGGCCGCTCAAGATAGTTGATGCAACGCAAAAGTGTTGTCTTGCCGGACCCGCTAGGACCGATCAAGGCCACACGTTCACCGCTCGCGACGTTGAGATTAATGCCCCTGAGCACGTCGATATGCTCGAAACTCTTCCAAAGCCCAATTATATTTATGAGATCAGTCATCTACTCCCGGCTTCTCGAAAGCAAGCGCGGCAACAGGATCTGCTGCCGCGCATTCCACTTCATTTTGTAAAGCAGCTTGCTGCTGCGGACGGGCTCTTCCAGTCGGCAGGACGGTCAACGCCGGCGCGATAGTCCGGATTTGGGCCTTTGAACCAGTAATCCGCACCGAGGCCATACTTGCTCATGACTTTTACGTTCAGGCATTCTGCCCACGCTTTTTGCACTTCGGCATTCAGTGCCGCGTAAAGCTCCTTGTCTTCCGGCCACACGCTGATGATGGAATAGTACTTCGTTGACATGATCGGAAACTTATCGGGTTCTGGCGTCAGCGGCAGCTGATGCAGGCCCCATTCCGGATGTTGCAACAAAGCATACTCAACCAGCGTCGGGTCAAGCACGCCCATATCGAGGCGGCCAGCGGAAATATCGCGGATAACCGCGTCAGATGTGTCATATAGCTTGACCTCGGTAATACCCGGTATGGTCTTCATTTCCGGGATCGGTGTAAATCCGGTAACGGTGCCGATAGTGTGGCCCTTCATGTCGGCAAAAGAGGTAAAGTTGCTCCCTTTCTTCTGCAGAAGCGTGGTGCTGAAGTAGTAGATTGGGTCGGTCATCGTAAAGACCTTGGAGCGTTCTGCGGTCCAACCCATGCTGCCAAGCATCACATCAACCTGACCCTGTTTGGTGGCCTGGATAGCGCCCGACCATTCCATCTGCTTGGGTTCAATTTGGAGGCCCAGCCGTTCGGCCAAATTGGTAAGCAGCTCGCCATCCGTACCGATCAGCTTTCCATCTTTGAGTCCAGTCATCGGCATATCGCCATTGAACCCGACAGTCAGCTTGCCTGGTGTAATGGTCTTTACCGGGTCGGCCAGAGAAATGTTGCTGCCAAACAACGCAACGGCGCCTGCGATGCAGGAAATTTTGAGAAGCCTGAAGAGGCTCTTTTCGGTGTACATGTATTCCTCCATTTGTTTTACGTTAACGGGCGTTTTATAATTAGCTTTTCTTGTTATTGGGTACGTCGTACCGGAATCATCCGTCGCTCAAGATGACGGAAGAACTGAGAAAGTGGGTAGCTCATTAGAAAATAGAGAATCGCCGCCAGGACGTAGAGCTGCATTGGCATGAAGCTCGACGACGCCAAATCCTTGGCCCGCAACATGAGTTCTGGTGCAGCGATGATGGATGCAATGGACGTATCCTTCAATAGGCCTACGACGTAATTTCCGATGGGTGGGAGTGCGATGCGCCAGGCTTGTGGGGCGATGACATTAATCATTGCCTGACGCGGCGTAAGGCCAATTGTTAGCGAGGCTTCACGCTGGCCGCTGTCTATGGCCTCAATCCCGGAACGGAAAATTTCTGCAAGAATGGCCCCGCCCTGTAGTCCAAGACCAATCACCGCCGCTGCAAGTGAGTTAAGGCTCAGGCCGGGAAAAGCGCTTGGCAATCCAAAATAGATAACGAATAGAATAACAAGTGCAGGTGTGCCGCGCGCAACCTCGATGAGACCAATGGCAATCCACCTGACAGCCTTGTGGGGCGACAACCGCATCCACACGATGAGGAGCCCCAGCGGAACCGCCAAAAGAAATACAAGCACCGTCAGTTGCAACGTTTGCAGGCAGGCCCAGAGCAATTGAGGCATCCAGTGGGCAAAGCCATCTGTGAGGTCCGCCCAAAATTTGGTCATTGGCTGGCCTTCCTCGAGCGGGTCTGAAGAAAGGAGGCCAGTTGCGAAAGAGGGATACTGATGCAGAGATAAAGCGCAGCAACGAGGAGGTAGATTGTCATGCTGTCATAGGTTTCCATGACTAGGTTGCGGGCTCGAAACATGATTTCAGGTGCTGCAATAGAAGCAATTAAGGACGTGTCCTTCAGAAGCTGCACTCCGTAATTGACAAAGGGTGGGACCATGATACGGCCAGCTTGTGGCAACACGACATCGTAGTTGAGCCAAAACGGAGAAAGGCCGAGTGATCTTGCGGCTTCTGTCTGGCCGTGATCGACGGCCTGAATGCCCGAACGAAAAATCTCCGAGAGATAGGCGGACCCGTTAATACCAAGGCCAGCGATGGCCGCCACCAACGGAGGCATTCTTAGGCCAAAATCCGCCAGTCCAAAATACAGGATAAAGAGCTGTGCAAGAGCTGGCGTTCCGCGGATAATTTCAACCCAGGTGCGGGCAATATAAAAAATGAGGGTATAGCGACTGAGTAACATAAGGGCCAGCACTAGCCCCAGCAACGTTGCAAGAATGAGCGCCCCAGCAGCCGCCTGCACGCTGACCCATATACCGCCAAGTAAAAATGTAAGATATCTTTCCATTTCCGTACCGGTCTTGGAGTAAATAAAGTTATACAATGCTGATGTATTGCCTAGCGTATCATACAATGATAGGATCAATCAAGTTGCTATTTTCGGAGAATGCAAAATGTCAGATGCAAGTGTAACGCCGCTCAACTCGCTGCGTGCTTCGATGCGCCGGGCTAATTTGCACGACCATATCGTAGATGCGCTCGGTGTGAGAATTGTAAGCGGCAAGTTTCCTCAAGACGAGGTTCTACCCAATGAGGCAACACTCGCCTCCGAATTGGGCGTGAGCCGCAATGCCCTGCGTGAAGCAATCAAAGTTCTTGAACGCAAGGGTTTGGTTGAGGTCAGGACAAAAACTGGAACGCGCGTTCTACCCCGTGGTGAGTGGAGCCTGCTCGACAAGGATGTTCTGGGCTGGGTGAATGAGTCTGGCCAGGAATTGCAACACGCCATGGGACTGGTAGAATTTCGTCTTATCTTTGAACCCAAGGCTTCTTACCTCGCAGCACTTCGTGCAACCGATGCAGAGTTAAAGATGATTCTTTCCACTTGCGATGATCTTGAGGCCTGCGTAGGAAAATCACTGCTTGTAATGTCAGAAATGGACCTGATATTTCATCGGGCAATTTTGCAAGCCTCTCACAATGATGTATTGATGCATCTCGGGTCTCTAATTGTTGCTCTCATGAAAATTCAGGTGGTGGCGACTTCATGGGATCAGAAAGCTCTTGTGCGGGGCTTGAAGCAGCACCGCGCCTTAGCTGAAGCAATCGCAAAACGTGAGGCGGCGAAAGCCATGCAGATTTCTCATGAGCTTGTGCTAGCGCCCTATAACTTCCTTGCTAACTCGAACGGTGTTGCGACTAAATTCAGACTCAAGTAGCAAGCTACTTTTTGATATGGCAGGTGGCGGTGATTTCAATACATGCCCCGGGAACCATTAAGCCGGCGACTATTACCGTGGCCCGGTTAGGATAGGGCTTGGAAAACGCACTGGCGAAAGCTTTATTCATCTCCGCAAACGCTTCCTTCGTGGTCAGGTAGACAATCACCTGGGTCACGTCGCCCATGGTGCCGCCCGCTGCCTCGACAGTTTTTTTAAGGTTTTGAAACGTTAGCACTGCTTGTCGGTAAGGGCTTCCTGTTTCAATCGAACCATCGGGGTTTATGGGTATCTGTGCAGTGAAAACGCTATTTTCCGCGCGTATAGCCCATTCAATTGGTGAGTCATCCTCTGGCAGACCGGTTTTTACGACTGTTCTCATGTTGATCTCCATAGCTTTTACAAACCATATCATAGATTGATAGGATTAATCCAATTTATTCTGTCTATTTGTCGAGTGGAACGCAATCGAGCTTGTCGATCTATTTGAATAATCTTTTTCTGTTTCTAATTTGTAGATAACAGGTCCACTGACGCGGCTAAACATAGATTTGATTCAAACGCCTTCCGCTATTTAGGATGAATCATCGCCGCATAAGAAAGCAGGTTCCGGGAGTCCTTTTATTCCGACATCGATGGCGAAGAGTCCACCTAGCATAGGTTCAGCATCGAAGTCGGCACTATCCATAAAGACCCACTGACCACTGGAGAACTCGATGGACGCGGTCGTCACAAATAGGGTGTCCATGTTCTTCCCTCCGAAGGTACAACTCGTAATTTTTTTCACAGGCTTCTCAATCACACGATCAACGCTACCATCAGGCGCGTAACGGGTAATGCGTGAGCCACCCCAGTGGGTGGACCAGAGATATCCTTGCGCATCGACAGTCGAGCCATCGGGTACGCCATGGGTGCTATCGATCCTTGCAAACACTCGACGATTAGAAGCGTCGCCTGTTTTCACGTCGATGTCATAGCAATCGATCACTCGCTCATGCGAGCGGCTGTGGTACATTTTACTGCCATCTGGACTGAATGACGGGCCGTTAGAACAAATAAAGTTGTCCGCGAAGCAGGTAGCATTCCCGTTGTTGGAGATGCAGTAAAGTTGTCCCACAGGCGCCGATTCAAGTCGATCCGTTGTACCAGCCCAAAGGCGCCCCTGTCGATCGCACTTGGCGTCGTTGAAGCTGATCGTAGCCCGCCCAGCGATGGGATTAACAAAGCGCGTGCGCTTCTTCATATCGGGCGAAAGGAGGGTTATCCCATCGGAAGCTGCCAAGGCCATGCCACCACTTGCCAACGGTACCAACGCACCAAGTTGGGCCGGCAGATCGAGATCAAACCTCACATCCTTGCCAGTCACCAGATCGTAACGATGAATCTCCGGGCGCATCTGATCCAACCAATAGAGCGCTTGCTCTCCGGGTGACCAAACCGCCCCTTCTGCGAGTGCGCTCCGTGCTTTCAAGATACAACGTATTTCCAAGGTACCTCCTATTTGATGGTACCGGTGAAAAGTGGCATGCCGCATACGCCCACCTCGACGCGTAAGAGGCGCCCGGTCATAGGAGCAGGATCTAAAGGGTCAGACTTGCCAGCGTCCGCAACGTATAGCGCACTTCTGTCAAAGATGCAGTTAAGGGGAACTGCATCAAGCATGAGAAAATCGAGAGCTATCCCGGCGTGCGATACGATATCAATACCCCCCGAAGTGACTGTTGTAACCCAGAAATTCCCATCGATATCAATCTTGAACCCGTCCGGAATATGCCCCGCCTTGAAGGTATGGATAAGTTGTTTTGTGCCGTCAGGGTGACGACGGATCATTCTTCGCGTGTAGGATTCAACCCAGACTATGGAGCCGTCGGCCTCGGCGACGATGCCATTAGGATAGGTGTGGTCGAGCTCTTCTAGAATGTGTGCCGTGCCATCTAAGTCCATTGCACATATGCGCCCACGATGCGGCCGAACCTCGGGGGCATAGTCACCCGAATCAGTAAAGTAGATCCGTCCATCAGGGCCAAAGCAAAGGTCATTCACTCCGTCGAACGGGACACCATCCGCCGATGCGGCTATTATCTCTACCTTGCCCGCAGGCGTTGCCCGTTGAATACAGCCTGGCCGGTGGTCTGGTGCCACCCATTTTCCTGCAGATGTGCAATTGGCAATGAAGATGGATCCGTCGCTCCCAAGCAGGCAGGCGTTAGGCGCGCCGCCAGTATAGGCGTATTGACAAATTCCTCCATGGGCATCCCAGACGACGATCTCGCTGCGGTATGTGTTGGTGAGTACCACTCGTCCATCGGGGAGGATGCACGGTCCTTCGGGCTGGCCGATCCCTTCGGCTAAGATTGCAATTAGATTGAAGCGCATAGCTAAACTTGCTGCATGCGGCTGGTTTTGTTCAAGGCCAAAACCGCGATAATCAAGAACCCGGTGATCACGTTGCGCAGACCGGGGTCGACCTGAAAAACATTTAGCATTGAAAGTAGTAAAAAAAGAAAGAGCGACGCGCTCCAAGTTCCAATTACACTCGCTTGGCCACCCGCCACATTGGTGCCTCCAATCACAACAACGGCGATCGAACTCAGCAAAAACTCGCTGCCCATATTAAGTGAGGGACCGCCGACGAAGCCGGCGAAGAGAACGCCTGCGACTGCAGTGAGGACGCCACAAACAACATAGGCCGCAATCCTCGTACGCACCACGTTAACGCCCGACAGCCAAGCCGCCGTGGCGTTCTGACCAGTTGCAAATAATGCTCGGCCGAATACCGAACGTCGGAGCACGTAGATCAGACCCACCGACGCGATCAGTGCTACCAGTGTAACGTATGGAAGGCCAAAGAACTGGCCAGTCGTAAACTTGACTAGAAGCGGTGCGGGCTTAGCGACCGATATCCGCGAATAGGCGAATGTAAGGGATTCTAGTACAAGCCCAGAAGCGAGGGTCGCGACCATGGGTGGTATCTTCAGCGCTAAAATCAAAAACGCATTTGCGCCTCCAATGGCCACGCCGCTGCCAAGGCCGGCAGCGATTCCAAGGATGAGACCAGAATCTGACCCCTCCATCTGACCGGTGGAAAGATAGGCGGCGAGCGTGATGTTGGCTGGTACAGAAAGGTCAATGTTGCCGGCTCCGCTCGCGATAACGATCATCTGACCAAGCCCAACGATGGCAAAGAATACGGAATAGTTCAGCGCAGCGGAGATCACAGCCCCCCCACCCACGCCGCCGGAGTGCATCACGATCATGAGCCAAACTAGCAGAGCGCCCGCCGTAGCCCAAAACCAAGCCTGGCTTAATAACTGCGTTCCTGAAAACTTGCTCATGCCGATTTGCTTCTCCACGATACGATGCGCAGCGCGAGGATCGCTAACAAGATCGCGCCTTGGACACTGTATTGCCAGGCTGGCGGTACCGAAGCGAAGCTCAAAAGTGACCCCGAGAGCTGCATGACCAGCGCCCCCAAAACAGTGCCAATTGGTGAGACAATACCGCCTACGAACTCGCCGCCGCCGATAACCACCGACCCTATCGAAACGAGCGTGAGGCCGCGACCGACATTTGCGTCACCGGTTGTCGTTATGGCAGCGAGACAGAGGCCGGCGCCTAGGCCACAGATCCCGGCAAGGCCATAGAGTGTCATCCGCGCGATCAACGTTGACCGACCCGAGCGTTCGACGGCTGACAGACTACCACCTATTCCGCGGAGAACGACGCCATAGGATAACTTATTAAGAACAATATAAGCCAGCAGCATTGGTACAGCATCCAACACAATGGCGATGGGAACTCCAGGAGGGCGAAGACGCACAAGGGCGGTGAGTACGGAAGGCACCGTGCCACCCGGAACAGGAAGCACCATCAGTGCCAATCCCAACCAGACAAACGACGCCCCTAGTGTTACGACAATCGAAGGTAGCTGTCGCAAATGAATCAGCGCGCCCATGAGTGCATATGCAATCGGACAGGCAATCAGCATGGCCATCGCGGGCACAGGATAATCATTTAGTAAGCCGGCGGCTATGCAATCGACTAACCCAACGAACGTGCCTATTCCGAGATCCACGTCACTCGCGGTCATAATAAACATCTGGGCCAAAGCCGTGAAAACCAGCACCGGCGAAAAGTTCAGCAGGAGACGAAGACCGTTGTAGCTTGCTACATTCGGCCGAAGCCAGAACACGACCGTCAATATGAGGACCAAAGCTACGAAAGAGAGCCCGAAGCGCCTCACGCCGAGTGCGTTAAGCCATTTTCCGGTGCCGACGAGACTTCCTACACGATTCATCTTATCACCCCTCGAAGGAGGCGCGGATCAGGCGCCCTTCGGTCAAGTCAGCTCGATTAATCACGTCCACAACTTTATGTTCATGAAAGACGTAGACACGATCACAAAGGAAGAGCTCGTCATTCTCAGTTGTATACCAAAGGAAAGTTCGACCTGCACCGGCCGCAGTTCTGATCTGTTCGTATAGCTCGCGTTTCGTGCCGATATCGACCCCTCGGGTTGGGTCGTCGAACAGAATAATCTCCGAAGTCGTAGCGAAGGCGCGGGCAACCAAGACCTTTTGTCTATTTCCACCGCTGAGTGCCAGAATAGACTGGCCTACGCTAGAGCTACGAATACCTATCTTTTGTCGCCAGTTCTCACTAAGCGTCGTTTCTTCTACGGCATTGACAAAGCCCAAATTTGCAAGACGCCGGATGCTAGCGATCGAGATATTCAGCGCAATTGACCAGAGTGGAAAGACACCCTCGCGCTGTCGATCCCCACTGACATAGGCTGCTTTGCCGGTAACCAAGCAAGATCTATCGTTACGGTTGAGTGAAGCACTATAAATACGGCGCAGAGTCTCCTTCTGCCCATGGCCACCCAACCCGGCCAACCCAATTACTTCGCCCGATTGAACATGAAGCGCCTGCGAGGCATGTTGTCCAGCGATTTCGATCCGGCGCACGCCATCGACCGGTGCAAGCGCAGTAGCGGTCGCTTCTTGGGCAACGGCGCCCATCAACTGGAACAGCTGATCGCGCGAAAGAGTAGAGGCAGGGGCGTCGGCAACGACTCCAGCATCTTTCATGACGACTATGCGGTCGGTATGGTTGAGTACTTCATTGAGCTTATGGGTGATCAATATACAGGCTAGTCCTCCATTTGCGGCGCGCCGCATGAACTGAAGCAACTGCTCAGCGGCCGTTGCATCCAGAGAAGACGTCGGTTCGTCCAGGATAACAATTTTTGCCGGCGAATCGCTTTCGGTAAAGGCCCGAGCAATCTCGATCATCTGTCGCTCGCCGATAGAAAGTTCGTCGATAGGGGTACTGACGTCGATACGATTACCGGGAAATATATCGGCAAGTCTGTCTTGGATCAGCTTCTGCGTTCGCTTTTTCCAACCGACCCCCCCGAGGCTCGGATGGACTATCAATGTGTTTTCCGTGGCATCCAGATTTGGGCAAAGTGAGAGCTCCTGAAATACACAGCGTATACCAAGAGCATGCGCCCGAGACGGATGATTATCGCCAGAGATCGTTTTTCCATCTATCGAAAGCATCCCACCATCCGGCAACACGACACCCATGAGCACGTTCATCAGCGTGCTTTTTCCGGCGCCGTTGTGCCCGATTAGCCCGAGTAACTCACCGCGCGTAAGGTTCAGGTTCACCGAACGCAGAGCCTCCACAGGGCCAAAGGATTTGGATACCCCGCTCAAAACAAGAAGGGAAGTATTACCGACTTCCCTTTCTGCGCCAGACTGCTTAGTCATACTGCCCAAAAACTAATGCGGGACACGTGGTTGAGGAAGATCGTTTCCGCTCTTGCCGGCCACCGTAGCATCGATCAACGCTACCGAGTCCTCCTTACCATAGTTCGGCGATGCGGCAGTTCCCACCGGAGTGGCAGCTATCCAGGCGTCCAGTGTGTCTTCATGGATGGCCAATAAGGGTACATTGACAGTGTTGGGCACCTTTTTGCCCGCGAGTACCTGCTGTGCAATCCAGAAGGCGATAGTCGACATCCCAGGCGTGGAGGAGATTGAATAGGTCTGATAGCCGCTGGCTTTCATGTCTTTCCAAAGCGCCAATTCGTCTCCGCGATTACCCATGATTATTGTGGGGACCGACCGACCGGCAGCCTTGAATGCTTGGTATGAGCCAAATCCGTCACCACCTTGGTCCAGCACACCATCAACCTGAGGAAGGGTTGGTAGCACGGTGGCAACTTCCTTCTGGGTGACGGTGGCGTCCCAGTTTCCATAAACCGATCCAACAATCTTCATGTCGGGGTACTTTTTCAGTGTGTCATGGATACCGGCCGAAATATCGATATCCACCTGTGAGCCAGCAACGCCGCGGATCTCCAGCATATTTCCTTTGCCACCGAGCTTCTTGGCCATGTACTCGGTCTCCTGAACGCCATAGTCGTGGTAGTCGACGTTCAATTTTATGGCGCATGGCTCGGTCGCAAGCGAGTCATAAACAACCACTACGATTCCCGCATCACAAGCATCCTTGATTCCGCCATTCAGCGCGGTCGGCGACGCGGCGTCGATGACAATTGCGTTAAAGCCCTCTAGAACGAGGTTCTGGAGCTGGTTGATTTGCTGCGCGGGATCGTCGTTACCAGTGATAATTTTTTGCTCTTTGATCACGCCATCTTTGACAGCCTTCTCAGCAACGGCCTTCCAGGAGTTCCAAGCAGATTGTTCCCATGCGTTAGAACTGAAACCATCGGTCAACGCGATTCGTTTACCGGAAGTATCACCGGTCGCCACGCCGTCCTGGGCTGAAGCCGTTCCTACTCCTAATAGGGCGACAGCAGTAACACCGCCTACGAAATGAATCAGTTTACGCATTTTCTTCCTCCTTATTGACTTGTTCAAATAGATCCATAATTTTGGCAATGTCACCATATTAGAATGTATTTTTATTAGTAGGATGATAGCATCAAAGCTCGAAATCCGCAAGTCGCTTGTCAGATCTATCATAAAAAATTGTGTCAATAGTTTTTGCACCTAACTGATATTGGAGGACATCTTTCGGCGCAAATCGCACCGGTCCGACGCGTGGACTTAATCTACTTGGAGAAACAAAGGATTTGCGTCGCTCGGTGGTACGCTGACCTGACCGGCTTTTTCTGAACTAGACGATGTGAGAGTATCGAACTGGAAAGGATAAAGAAGATGGCCAGGAAAAGACTTGCGGCGGAGCAGATCGTGACGAAACTTCGCCAGATTGAGGTGCTGCAGGCGCAGGGCAAGACGATTGCGGTGGCCTGCAAAGAAGCCGGAACGACAGAACAAAGCTACTATCATTGGCGCAATGAGTATGGCGGGCTTGGTGTTGATCAGGCCAAACGGCTGAAGCAGCTTGAGAGCGAGAACGGCCGGTTGAAAAAGCTTGTCGCTGACCTGTCGCTTGAGAAACAGGTGTTGCAGGATATAGCGCGGAGAAACTTGTAAGCCCTGAGCGGCGCCGGCAGACGGTGGATGCAGCTCGTAAGAAGTACACACTGAGTGCGCCATATGTGCAATGAGAGAATAGAATAGTGCTGCAGTTGAACAATCTTGTCGATGGTGGACAGGGGGGTTAGGCACAGCTTAAAAATTTAAGATAGCCATTTTATGCAGAGATACAAAGTGGCCGGAGGGTTTGGGATAATCAGTGTCGGGCTGGCGCGCGATTGCGCTGATCTCAGCTTCCGCAATTGCAATTTCTGCCGCACCATCCAAGACTACAAATCTTGTATCATAACTGCGGCTCTCGCCCGCTTTGAGCCAGATCATTTCTCCACGCTCGCGTGCGAAGCTATTGCCTTGGACATGATGTGTTGAAGGTTCCACGGCCATCACATAGTGTCCGGCCTGGAAGTTTTGCCACTGATAGGCGCAAGGCAATTGATCTTTATTGGTGTCAACGCGCAGACCAAATTTCAAGCGGTCATTGACGACGGCAACTGGTACTCGCCCGGCTTCATCACTCGCCATTTCGTAGGCCCAAACCTGTTCGAGAAAATCCATCTTTGGTGATGGACAACGCCGATAGCCAACCCCTTGCTTTTCCAGACCATCGTCTTCGTGAGAGGCCCAAACCACATCGCGAATGGGTGCCAGATAACGGGATCCTTCATCAATGACGGGGTAGCCCAGATTAATGTGGTAAAAAAACATGTGGGGGGTCTTGGCAAAGCCCGCGTTGACGACGCGATCGGTCAACCGGACTTCATTGCCTCCAAGATCAGCCTCAATTCTACGATGCATATGCAAAACTTCACCAAAGACGGCAGCTTGGGCAACAACACCTTCAGCCCATAGAATGCAACGATCGCCCTCCCAACGTTCACCATAGCCAGTAAGTCTTGCGGGAATGGATCCAACTCGCCCATGAAGTCCATGACGTATGCTTTTTCTGGAAGGGTAGTTGTAGTTGTCAGCGGAGACTTCCTCTGGTCCCATAATGTGATCGAGGCCGCAAGTGCTGAGAAAACCGGAGAAAGAACGCACCCAGCCAATCCCTTGCTCACCTTCCGGATCATGAAGGCCCGGATGGCGAAAGCCGGTTGGCGAATGCCACCCAATGGCGCGACCGTTGTGCGACATTTCGGCAATGTCCATGGCCCGATCGACCAACACCGTGAAATGCAATCCGCTGCCTGTGTGAAACTCCAGCAGGCGCATGCCGCGCTCAACGCCATCTTCAAGTGTCATCAAACGCACACCACCAAACTGTGCGAGACTTCCAGTTCGTTGCGCAAGGGCTGCCGCATTCATCGACTTGCCATAAAGCTCTGTCATCTAATTCGGTTCTCCGATGATGATTTTTTAGATTTTTGCATTCGTCACTTTGATTGAATCCGGGCTCGTTGCAGTGAGGCCTTGCCGTGCAGCACAACATCCATCATGCGCGCCTCTGCGGTGGCCGGATCATTACGATTGATAGCGTCGTATATTTTAAGGTGATTTGCATAATCATCTTCAATCCGATTTTCCCGGCTATTCAAAGCGTTTTGCTGAATGCGAAAGCTGATGCGCAGAAACTCGGCGATAATATGGGCAAAGCGGCTCAACATTACATTGTGTGAGGCATGAAACACCGACAGGTGAAATTCGACGTCGGCCTTGGCATATGCCGCCATGTCACCCATTGCCAACCTCATTGCTTCGCAATTTTCTCCGATGGTCGCAATTTCGTCCAGGGTGGCCCGGGTCGCGGCATATCGTGCCGCAGCGGGTTCAACCAATTGGCGCATTTCGATAAGGTCGGTGAGAATGTTATTATCTAGGTTGTCGTGGATATGCCAAAGCAGCACGTCGGAATCGAAAATGTTCCAGTAACTTTGCTCAAGAACACGGGTTCCCACCTTTTGTCGCGTTTCAATCAGGCCCTTTGCACCCAGAACCTTGATGGCCTCGCGGATTGTTGTGCGGCTCGTCTGATAGATTTCCATCAGCACGGTTTCTCGCGGCAGCAACGTTCCAGAAGGATAGACATTGTGGACAATGTTTTCACCGATGCTGCTGATGACCCGCCCCTGGAGGCCTTTCAGCCGGTAACTGGTTGTTCCCGAATAGGACGAGACGTCCAGCGCATCGGAAAGGTCTGTCATCGATTCAACCCTTGGGGCAATTGACTTTGCCACTGCGGTTATTGGAACCTGCTGCGCATCAATTATAAATCCTCAACTGATCTTGCTTGAAGCAAACAACGTTTTGCCACCAATGACGATCTTCACGTCCACAACATATTTTTCAAGTGCAGCCACATTGATTTCAATGCCGAGTCCTGGCGCATCTGGAACAGCAATCTCACCATTTGCATCGCGCTGCAACGGATTTTTGGAGATGTCACGTGCCAGTGCCTTGGGTGCGGCCGGGTATTCGCAGATGCGGTGTTCTGCCAATCCGGCATAGGGTTGGATTGAAGCTGATAAGGCCAAATGCGATGTGAATGTGTGATTGACGTAGGTTACGTTCTTGGCCACGGCATAGTCGGCGACAGACTTGGCCGCGCTGATGCCGCCAATACGCCCACAGTCGATTTGAACGAAACTGACATGGCCATAATCAATTAAATGACGGGCCATATAAACATTATGCGCTGCCTCTCCACCAGCCAGCCGGATTTTGGGCGTTCGCCGTGAGAGTTCTGCATATGCGCCATAAGCGCTGCCGTTGAATGGTTCTTCGAGCCAGGTCACATTGGCTTTTTCAAGTTCAGGCAGGCGCGCTGCTGCTGCATCAACATCCTCCCCCCAGATCTGGCCCGTATCAACCAGCAGGATACCGTCTGGTCCCAGCCCCTCGCGGGCCGCCGCAAATTGGTCAGCGTCACTTTTAACACCGTCGCGCCCAATCGGCCCCCAACCGAATTTGGCTGCGGTAAAGTGCTCGGCCCGCGCTGCCTTGGCGCGCTCCAGAGTCTCCTGAGGCGTATCCCCAAAGAGAACAGAAGAGTAGGGGACTTTCTTGTAGGACTTGGCATAGCCGATCATTTTCCAGACCGGTTCCCCACGTTTTTTACCCAGCACATCCCACAAGGCCATTTCGATTCCCGACCAAGTGTGGGGCGCCTGCAATAAATCCATGCTTTCCAATTCAATCAGGCGGGCAATGCGCGCGATATCTGCGGGCCCATCCAATGATTGGCGTTCAACCGACGCCGCGACCGGACGACATGCGCCATGAGACATGGGTGTTATGTAGGCAGCGATGGACACCAGCGGGGAGGCTTCACATTCGCCCCAGCCGATATATCCGCCAGCTGACACGCGAACCAGAAGCGCATCCTGGCTCCCGTCTGCGGCAGTCGTAATGACAGGCATGGCGAGATAGAAAAAATCCACAACATCAATTTTCAAGTCAAAGCTCCCATAAAAACAAAATCCCCAGAGTCCTCACCGGATTCTCAATGGGTAGGTCAAAAATCTATAAAGTACGATAAAATAATTTATTTGAAGTTGCAAGGTATCTCTACAATACGACGAGAGGCTTTTTTGCTCTGCGTGTGTCTTTTAACAAACTGAAATATATACAATTAATGTGATGTGGCAGCATCTTCTAGCTTTGCGGGCTTTCATGGTTATGAATTTGACAAAATATTAAAAGTACGATTTAACTATTTCTATTGGTATTCTCCAATGAATATTTTGATCGAACAATCATGTTTCAAACAACCGAAATCCGGAGGAAACAAATGACTGCATTAAGGATTTTCTTGGCGGCGATCGTCTTATTGATCGCAGGGCCAGCCTTTGCTCAGCAAATTGAGGGCGTTGCAAACTTTAAGGACTGCAAGGACGGCTCGTTGGACAAAGCGCTGAAGGACGGGATTACGCTGGGCATAAGCCCGAGCCCGCCGTACTCATCAATCGAGCCAAATTCAAAGAAAGCCGAAGGCCTGGATGTTGAGATCAACGAAGCTGCGCTAAATTGGATTGGGATCAAGAACATTAAGTATGAAGTTGCTCCATTTGGACAACTTATTCCGCTGATGCTTTCCAATCGCATTGACGTGGTGGCGTCAAACATTCACCAGACACCCGATCGTCTCAAGGTCGTGACGTTTACCGGACCAGCCTGGTGGTATGGGCCTGCCCTTGTGTCGCAAAAGGGCAATCCCACAGGTGTAAAATCATTTGGCGATCTCAAGGGCAAGAAAGTTGGCGCCATTGCTGGCTCCGCCGCCGATGAATATCTGCGGAAAATTGGAATTGAAGTCACGTCATTCCAGGATGATGCGGCCGAATTTTCTGGTATCAGCACCGGCAAAGTCGATATTATTCTTGATGATGATGTCAAGGTCATTGACTACATGAAAGCCAACCAAAGCTCACCCATCGAAATTATCAAGGGCGTGGCCGTTCCAGAAGAACTGATCTTCAAGTATGGTTATGGTTATGCGCGCTATGCGGTGCGTCCTGCCGATTGCCAGTTGCGCCTCGCCTATAGTTCTGCACTGCACGAAATCTGGGGGGCAGGGGTTGTGTCCGCCATTTTGAAAAAATATGGCTTGAGCGATCGTAATCTCACATATTTTCCGTTGAACTGATAACGTGAAAACCAATGAAGTGGCCAGGTATAGCCTGGCCATTTTGCTCTAATATCTGTGAATGCAATGGAACTGCTGAATCTTGATATCGTTCGCGAATATGGTGGGGTCCTGCTGCAGGGGCTGGCAATTACTGTTGCCCTCACGCTGATCGTCATTGTAATCGCCACTATTCTGGCCATTCCTGTCGCATTGATCAGGATGTCGCCGATCTTTCTTTTGCGAACCGCCGGCAGTATCTATGTCGAAGTCATCCGCGGGACACCGCTGCTCTTGCAACTTGCATACATTTATTATGTGTTGCCAGGATTTGGCTTGAACCTGAACCCATTCGCTGCTGCGATATTGGGGCTATCACTGAACTATACGGCTTACATGAGTGAAGTTTATCGTGGCGGCATCCTTGCCGTGCCCAAGCACCAATGGGAAGCTGCGGCAACGGTCGGCATGACAAAGGCGGTGGCTTTCTACCGCATTATCCTGCCCCAGGCGCTGCGCATTGTAACTCCAACTCTCGGTAATTATTTTATCTCGCTGTTCAAGGACACGGCACTTGCTTCGGTGGTGACGGTTCAAGAACTGACATTCACCGGGCAGATCATCTCTGCGCGTTCGTACCAGTATTTTACGATCTACACCGTGACAGGCATTCTCTATCTGTCGGTAGGCTATCCAGCAGCACTCTTTGTCCGGTGGCTTGAAAAGCGGGCGGATAGCAGTTACCGGAAACGCAAGCCATCATGATTGAGCTTGTTGATATTCACAAAAGTTTTGGCCCCGTTGAAGTCTTGCGTGGCATCAGCCTTTCGGTTTCGGCAGGTGAGGTTGTGTGTATTGTGGGGCCTTCGGGCTCAGGCAAATCAACACTTCTGCGCTGCATAAATTTTTTGGAACAACCCACCTCGGGCATCATCCGGATTGAAGGCGAGCAGGCCTATTATGATCGCAAAGGGGTCACGCAAAAAATTCGACCAGAGAAGGATGTCGCCAGCGTTCGCCGAAAACTGGGAATGGTGTTTCAGGATTTTGCCTTGTTCCCGCATTTGACGGCGACCGGAAATGTGATGGAAGGGCAGATCTATGGCCTGGGTATTCCAAAGGCCGAGGCGCAAAGGCGGGCTGTGAATATGCTCGAGCGCGTCGGCCTGGCAGATCACGGCAGCCATTACCCCAGTGAACTTTCAGGTGGACAAAAACAGCGAGTTGCCATTGCGCGATCTCTCGCATTGTCTCCCAAAGCCATGCTGTTTGATGAACCGACAAGTGCACTTGATCCCGAGCTGGTGGGTGAGGTTCTTGATGTCATGAAGAGTTTGAGTGCCGATGGCATGACCATGGTCATTGTGACTCATGAAATGGCATTCGCGCGAGACGTGGCAGACCGGGTTGTTTTTGTGGATCGCGGGAAAATTATTGAGGAGGGCCCACCCGAGGCGGTGTTTGACCATCCTCAGCATGAGCGGACAAAGGCCTTCCTTGCACGCATCAAACGCTGACGATCAAGTGTCGTTGTTGTGAAGGCGAAGAATATGGGCTCGAACGGCCTGCTCGATGTCTGGATATCCAGTTTCGAACTGGGTAATCAACTTCTCATGCTGGTTGATGACGACCCGGAAATCGCGTTCGGAAGCAATTTCTCTCCCAAAGATGATGTTGATGCGGCGTGCCAGCGCCTCCCACAGGCTGAGTACAATCTCGTTGTCGGATGCCTTGCAGAACTCATGATGGAACGCGACGTCGAGCTTTCGCAATTCTCCCCAGTCCGACCAGCGCGAAGCGCTTTCCATGCGGATGACATTTTCGCGGAGAAAATCCAGCCGTCGGGGTTCACGTCGATAGGCCTCCAGCGCATGACGTGCCGCCAGGCATTCAAGGGCAATGCGCACTTCGGTCACTTGGTCGAAGTCTGATGTGTTGAATGACGCAACACGAACACCTTGACTGGGTGCCGCTTTTAGAATGCCTTGGGTTTGAAGAATTTTTATCGCTTCTCGGACGGGCACGCGGCTGATGTTAAGTTGCGCAGCGATCTCTGCTTCAATCAGTCGTTGACCGGGTTGTAATACACCTTGGGCCACTGCGTTGACGAGCGCGTCGGCAACCGCATCAGCAAGTGCACGTGTGCCGTCCTTTGGGCCATCAAAAACAAGACCTAAGAGCGGCGTTTTGATCTTGGATCTGCCCACAGCAACGGCAGCTTCCATTTTTGGTAGCTCCTTCAGTCTGATCTCCCATTCGCAGCAAGAATCATTTTTCTTATCATAGCATATTAGTAGAATTTGACATTGTATACCAGTATACAAAATGTTATCAAATCCATGTTTGTCAGATTTCGCACTCGTACCCGTTGAAAGTTCGGCAAATTTCGATTTTCGGCTGCAAGACGATTTTGCTGTCTTTCAGCCTGTCAATTGAGATGTCGTCCACAAGGGGGACAGCGGGTGCCGCTAGGCAATCGATCGGGTGGATATGGAGAAAGCTAATGCATAAACGGAATTTGTTGTTCTCGGCAGCGGTCGTCGTTGCCATGACGTTTGGTCTTGGAGGATTACCTGCCTTGGCTGCTGGTACTAATGTTCCAGCTCCTGGTCAGAGCGCCAAGATCGATGCCATCAAGGCGCGCGGCTCGCTCAAAGCTGCGGCAATCGGTGAATCACCGTGGCTGCCTGAAAACACAACAGGCAGCGGCGACCAGTTCTCAGGACCTGCATGGGTTCTTGCCAATGAATACGCAAAGCGACTGGGTGTTAAGCTTGAAATCGTGCCGGTGAGCCACGAAACAAAAGTACCGATCCTGGCGACAGGCGAAGCGGATATCACAATCGCCCCGTTGTCTGTCACGCCGAAGCGCCAAGAAGTTGTCGACTTCATTGTCTATTCTAAATCCAGCCTGTGTTTCTTTGGGCTCGCAGACAACCCTAAAATCAAAGATTTGAAATCGGTTGATGCTCTGAACTCACCCGATCTCACGATGGCCTATTTCACGGGCACCCCTCCAGAAACCTGGGCTCCAACCCGGTTCCCTAAAATGGTGCTCAAGGGCGTGGCTGGATCTGGCGCCAATGCTCCTGTTGAGGAAATTATGTCCAAACGTGCTGATGTTGCTCCAATTGACAACGTCGCCTGGCCACAGCTTTCCAAGCAGGTGCCCGGGTTAATGATTTTTCCACTTGGCGATGATTGTTTCAAAAGCAACGAAATGGCCACCGACGTTGGCATGGCCGTCGACAAAGCCGATCCGGTGTTCAGGGATTGGCTGATTGCCGTTTATGGCGAAGTCAAGGATAGCGTTTCTGCAGAAGAACTCCGCATTTTGAAGAGCAATTAAATAACACTCCGAGGGTCTGGCAGGTTTTTGCCGAAAGGCAGCGACCCGCCGGACCCGACCTGAATTTGCGCAAGATAGTGGGCCTTCATATCATGTCATTTAGTCTTGCACCATTTATCAGCAGTTGGCCTTTTCTTCTCAAAGCCATAGGCGTTACACTATCGATCAGCGCACTCTCCATGCTTTTGGGCTTTGCCATCGGCATAATTGTCGGTTCGCTGCGGACCTACGGCGGAAAATTCCTTGATGTGATCCTTGGATTTTATGTGGACACGATGAGGGCGATCCCGGTGCTTGTGATACTGGTGTGGGTATACTTTGCATTTCCATTGATAACGGGCCATTCGCTGAATGTCGTCGCAGCTTCCATTGCAGCACTTGGTATCCATTTGGGTGCCTATGTCGCTGAAACAATCCGCGCCGGATTGACCTCGGTCCGCAGAACCCAAATGTCGGCAGCTTTGGCGCTGGGAATGAGTCAATCACAGGCCATCAGAACGATCATATTGCCACAGGCCGTCATTCGGATGTTGCCAGCGCTTGGCTCACTTTTCGTATTTGCCGTCAAAGACAGCGCCATTGCATCTGTGATTGCAGTTCCAGAATTGTTGCGACAGACGCAAGTTGTGGCGGGCAACACCTATCGTCCCTTTGAACTTTATACCGCTGCCATGCTGGTCTATTTCCTCATATGTTTTCCAGTCGCGCGCGGCGTCGACATTATTTATCGCCGTGTCGCGCATTTGGGATCATCATGACGTTCCAGTGGCACGTCATATGGGAGAACCTTCCGCGCCTTCTTGATGGCGCGCTGATGACCATCTGGCTTAGTGTCGTCACGATGCTATTCGCCATTCCGGGCGGACTTCTGCTGGCTTTCATGCGACTGTCCAGATTCAAGGCTCTCTCGTTCCTGGCAACCGCATTTGTTGAATTTTTCCGGGCGACACCTCTGATCCTGCAAATCTACTGGGTCTATTATGTGTTGCCGTCATATTTTGATATCCGACTTTCGCAGATGGCGACTGCAATTGTTGGCCTCTCGTTTAACATCTCTGCTTTTAATTCTGAGACATTCCGGTCTGGGATTGTATCCATCCGCAAAGGCCAGTGGGCCGCGGGTCGCGCAATCGGCATGACTGAGAACCAGATCATGTGGCACATCGTGCTGCCGCAAGCTGTAATGCGCGTCTTGCCGGCCTTGGCATCGACGTGGGTTTCGCTCTTCAAGGATACATCTCTAGTCTCGATTATTTCGGTGGCTGATCTGTCTTACGTCTCTCTGAAAATCAGGTCCGAAACCTATCGCATTCTTGAAATTCTCTCCGCCATGGCCGCGATCTATTGGTTGATGGGATACCCCCAAGCCAAAATCGTCGACTGGCTACACCGCCGCTATAAGGTCACAGAATGAATAACCGAAACAGCAAAACCCGTATTGGCAGCGACGTCAAACCCATCTTGGCATTTGAGAACGTAACGAAGAACTATGACAAATTGCGCGCCCTCGATGGAGTAAGTCTCACCGTCAATCGTGGCGAAGTCATTTGTCTTATTGGTCCTTCGGGCTCGGGCAAATCAACGCTTCTGCGCTGTGCCAATGCATTGGAGGCCCTTGACGGGGGGCAGGTGCTATTTGACGGCAAGCCGGTTGACGTCAACAACGCCAAGAGTGCTCGCAACATTCGCCAGCACATGGGCATGGTGTTCCAGAATTTTGAACTCTTTCCTCATCTGACGGCCATCCGCAACATCACCATTGGCCTCACAACGGTGCTCAAGCTTGATTCGGTAGCGGCCGACCAAAGGGCCCGCAAGTTGTTGGCCAAGGTTGGTCTCGCCGACAAGGCCGCCTCCTATCCCTCAATGCTTTCTGGTGGACAGCAACAGCGCGTTGCCATCGCGCGCGCCCTTGCGATGGAACCGGCCCTGATGCTTTTTGACGAGCCAACCTCGGCACTTGATCCCGAAACTATCGGCGAAGTACTGAGCGTGATGAAGGTTCTGGCGGATGAGGGCATGACCATGGTGGTGGTGACGCATGAGATGGACTTCGCGCGGCGCGTCGGTGACTGGCTGGTGGTTTTTGACAAGGGCCGCATCATCGAAGAGGGGACACCCAACCAGATATTTGAAGCAGCAACTGTTGAGCGCACCCGCGATTTTCTGAGCCATCTCGGCTGGCATGACGAGGGTGCGAAAGTCAAAGCCGCGACTGCCAAGACAAAGCAAAAGACGTTGAAAAAGACCGGAGCAAAAAATGATCGATGAACGCATCGAAAGAGCGGAAGTTTTTGTGGTTGGGCCAGAGACCGAACGCTACACCTGGGCCGAAGGCATGAGCGACCAATATATGGTCAACATTATTCTGCGGCTTACAACGGCGAGCGGCCTTCAGGGCATCGCCGGCGCATCGATGATAAATGGACATGGATTTGACCGTTCGGTCGGAGAAACCCTGCGCTATCTTCTGCCAGACCTCATGGGCGAAACCCCGGCAGAGCGCGAACTGATCTGGCACCGCAGTCGCCATCTTGGAACGCCACTGGTGCCACAGGCGCAATCATTGATCGATATTGCCGTGTGGGACATGACAGCAAATTACGCGGGTCTGCCGCTTTACCAGCTACTGGGCGGCGCGCGGCACAAGGTTCTCTCTTATGCTTCAACGCCGCTTCTGGCTGATAACCAGGCCTACATCGATTATGTGGCAGAGCGTCAGCAGGAAGGTTTCAAGGCCGTCAAATTCCATTGCTGGTGCAACCCCGCGCGGGATTTGCCGATGTGCGAAGCGGTGGCCAAGCATTTTTCCGGCACCGATATGGCATTGATGCTGGACGTTGAGCAACGCTACAATCTTTCAAGTGCGATCAAGGTTGGTCGAGCGATCGGCGAGCTTGATTTCAAATGGTTCGAAGCTCCCCTGGTTGATGCGGATCTTGCTGGCTACCGGGAAATCAGGCGTCAAACCAGAGTGCCGGTTATCGCTGCTGGCAACACCTGGACCGATTTGCAGCAACTCTCTGCTGCAGTCGACACCGGCTGTTGGAGTGCGTTGCGCGTTGACGCAACAATTTGTGGCGGGATTACACCCATGCGCAAGATCATGGCGCTTGCAGAAGCCAAGGGCATGACGGTGGAAGTTCAATGTTGGGGTTATAGCCTGACGCAGGCCGTCAACCTCCATGTCATGCTGGCCTATGGAAATTGCGATTACTTTGAACAGCCAGTGCCATACCCTTCATTTGAGTATGGTTCCAACACCGTTATCCGCACGGATAAGGAGGGCTTTGTTCACGCCCCCAAAGGATCAGGCCTTGGTATCGATGTGGATTGGAAAGCCGTTGAAAAGGCTTCAGTCCTGAAATTTGAAGTCCGCCGCTGAAACTTAACATAGGGACGTGTGGTGATGGGTGAGCGACTCAAAGGCAAGAAGTGTCTCGTCTATGGTGGCGGAACGGGGATCGGTCTTGCCTGTGCGGAAGCCATCGCGGGCGAGGGGGCTGACGTTTTCATCAGCGGCAGGCGTGAAGGTGTCTTACAAAGTGCTGCTGCGCAACTGATGAAATATGGAAACGCAGGATATGCGGCAGGCGATGCCACGTCGGTTGCAGATGTCAAACGCATTACAGCAAGTGCGGCTGATTTCATGGGTGGCTTGGATACAGTCGTGATCAGTGCTGGTGCTGGAGGCAAAACATCAATGTTTGATGCCGAGCCTGAAGAGTTCCAGCGCATTATTGATTGTAATATGCGTCCGCTCTTTTTGGCAGTCCGCTATGCCATTCCGCACCTTGTGGAAGCTAAGGCTGCCTCGGTCATCGCCATCTCTTCCATGTATGGTCTCGTGGGCCAGCGCGAGAGGGTTGCGTATTGTGGTGCGAAGGCGGGGGTAAATGGCATGGTCATGTCCATGGCGCTCGACCTTGCCGACAAAGGCGTTCGGGTTAATTCGATCTGTCCTGGTTTTGTGGAAACGCCGCTGGCACGGGAAGTTGTGAAAGTGGAAGCTGATCCCGAGGCAGCGCTGAATGCCAAACGGCTCATGCATCCCATCCAGCGTGCAGGAACGCTTGCGGAAATGGGCGAACTCGCAGTCTATCTTGCGTCCGACCTTTCAGCCTTCATGACTGGACAGGCCATTGCTATAGACGGTGGCTACACCACCCGCTGAGCCAGATTCATCCTATCGAAATGAGAAACCGAGTTTTTTTGACAACAGTTGGTTGACTCGCAGATCTGTATACAGTACTCTGTACACACAATTTGACTTGGTTGTCGGCATGCTGGTAAATTCAAACAAATCAACGCCCAACGCCCCCTCTGCGCTCTCACCGCTGGTCTCGACGACCTTGGCGGACCAGGTTGCTGACCGGATTGTTGACGCTATTATCGCGCGGGAATTTGTATCGGGGACACGGCTCATTGAAACTGAGCTCGCTAGCGCGCTTCATGTCAGCCGCGTGCCGGTACGTGAAGCCATCCGGATATTAGAGAGCCAAGGGTTGATTGTTGCAGCTCCCCACAGGGGAATGCAGGTCGCTCAATTTGATGCGACCTGGGCCCAGCAATTGCATGAAACGCGTGTTGCGATGGAGCAAGTTTGCGCCCGTCATGTGTCGGTGCGCTTGCGCAAAGATGAGGTAGCGCATGAAAAGATGGAAATCTGTCTTGAACATATTGTGACTGCGCGAAAGAGTGGTGATTGGGACATTATCAACGTTGCGGACGTTGCTTTTCACACAGCTCTCTTTGAGCTCGCGGAAAGTCCTCTATTGGTTACACTTTGGACCGCAATCGCAAGGCATGTCCGGATCATGTTTTCCATCGAAACTTACCGTGACCAGGATTTTGAAAGAATCGTGGCGGAACATCAAAACTATTTGTCCGTCCTGCTCAAGGGTTCCAATGCCGAAATTGTCGACGAAATTCGCAGCCATGTTGCAGGACGCAAACTATTTTCTGAAGCCAAGAACTGAATATCCACTTTAAAACACAGGGAGATAAAAATGAAACTCATCGAGAACACCAAATTGACCGCGACCCGCCGTAAAGTCCTGTTGGGTGGCAGCGCACTTCTGGCCGCCCCATTTGTTTCACGCCAGGCCATTTCGGCCACCAGCGATTTTCGCATTCTGACTTGGGAAGGTTATGCCGAGCCGGAATGGGTCAAACCTTTTGAAGAGGCAAACAACACCAAGACAACAATTGCCTATGTAGGCTCAGTTGATGAAATGTTTGCCAAAATGTCAGGCTCCAAGGGGGCAGATTTTGATGTTGTCGCCTTTGATACCTCAACCTTCAAACGCTACATTGATTCAAGCCTTCTTCAACCAATTGATCCTGCGAAAGTCGCCAACCTCAGCAATCTTTCACCAGCGTTCAAATCCATTGATGCCATTGCGCGGGGCGACAAGCGCTTTGGCGTACCATTTGCGTGGGGTTCATTGCCGCTTGTTTATGACAAGGCCGCCTTTCCAACCGCACCCGATAGCTGGGGTGTTTTGTGGGATCCCGCCAACGCGCAAAAAATCATTGCGCTTGACGATGCTAACAATTCAATCGTGTTGGCAGCAATGGTTTTGGGCATCAAGGACCCCTACAATCTTACCGACGCTCAATTTGAACTGGTCAAAGCCAAGCTGATCGAGCAGAAAAAGCTTCTGCTCACTTACTATGCTGGCTTCGACGACGGTGTTCGGATTTTTGCGGAGTCAAAAATCAAGGCCATGTTCTCAATGGGTGAGCCGCAAGTCCCAGGTCTTGTCGCCAAGGGAGTGGACGCCGCCTTCACCATTCCAAAGGAAGGTGCGATTGGATGGCTTGATTGCTGGACCATCAGCGCTGGCGCCAAAGATGCAGGTCTGGCTCATGCCTGGATTAACGCCTGCCTCGACAAGAAGGTTGGCGCATTCCTGTCGGACAAGAAGAGCTATGGCAACACCACGGATGAAGATGCCAACAAGCGCACCGGCTTTACCTATGCCGACAAGCTTCTGTTCCTTCAAACACCGGAAGATTTTGATAAGCGCGTGAAAGTCTGGAATGAGGTCAAAGCCGCAGGTTGATTGCGGCACTCATCAAGACGCAGTAAACGAAAACTTATAAGGTTATACAAAAGTGATTGAAACAGTTAGTCCTCTCCTCAGCTCGGCAGCGCCCAAGCTGAGGATTACCGGGGTAGAGTGTCATGTCCTGCTCGCTCCGGATTTTGATGTGGCTTTTACGTCCTCGGCGCAGGACAGTCTGGTTGTTGTCATTCACACAGACGGAGGCGTGTCGGGTGTTGGCGAGTGCGATGCAAATCCCTGGATGGCAAAAGCCTGCATTGAATCGCCCGGCACTCATACCATGGGCCAGTCCATGAAGGATATGCTCATCGGTGCTGACCCATTTGCAATTGGTGATCTTTGGCGGAAAATCTACATTGGCACCGCAATGAATGGCAGGCGCGGCATGGTGATCCATGCCCTGAGTGCCGTTGAAATGGCGCTTTGGGATCTGTGTGGAAAGGCCGTTGGGAAACCGGTTCATGCTCTGCTTGGTGGAAAAGCCCGCAGCCACATCACACCTTACGCATCCCTTCAGCCCAATGGCACAAGCTTTGAGGACTATCGCGACGCGCTTTGTGCTTCAGCGGAGAAAGCCAAAGCCCTTGGCTTCAAGGCGTTGAAAACAGAAATTACGATGAATGGCCCCTTTGCCCACAACGGCATGCATGAGAGCTATGACAGACATACAGAAGTCTTGGCCGCAGTGCGAAAGACCATCGGTTATGACATCACCTTGATGGTAGATGTGCAGTATCTTTGGGAAGATGCTGCCACCTGCCTTTCCGTGATCAAGGATTGGGGTGAGTTCAAACCCTATTTCCTTGAGACCCCGATCTGGTCTGACAATGTTCGCGAGATGGCCAAGCTGGTTGAACATGCGCCCATGCCGATTGCCTGTGGCGAATGGCTGGCTACGCGATTTGAGTTTCAAGAGCTGATGGATGTGGGGCTGGTGCAAGTCGCACAGCCTGATGTGGGTCGTGTCGGTGGCATTGGCGAGGCCAAGATTGTGTTTGATATGGCTAAGGCCCGCGGTCGCAGCATCGTTCCACATTGCTGGAAAACCGGCATTTCAATTTCAGCAACAGCACATCTTGCATTTGTTACCGATCATTGTGCTTTCATTGAATATCTGCCACCGCAATTGTGTAATGAAACATTGCGGCGTGAGCTTGCCCACGAGGAGCTTCAGCTCTTGCCAGATGGCACCATCCCCTTGACGACCAAGCCAGGTCTTGGAGTGGAGGTCGACTGGGACGTGGTAAAGCGTTACACAGTGGCATGACCGCAATGAACTTGCAGTTACGCAATATCAGCAAGCGCTATGGCCCGGCCGAAATTTTGCCACCTCTTTCGCTTGATATCGCGTCCGGCCAGTTTCTGACTCTCCTTGGCCCTTCTGGTTCGGGCAAGACAACTGTGCTGCGTTTGATCGGCGGCTTCACGGAACCTTCGGGCGGGTCAGTGCTGTTTGATGGCAAGGACATCACCAACGTACCGGCCAACAAGCGGCCCTTCAATACAGTGTTCCAGGATTAC
>JBDSTO010000247.1:0-8934 GCA_039928255.1 Aestuariivirga sp.
CCGTGGATGCGCTGGGCCAGCGACGCCTGGATAAAATCATCGAGTTCCCCACCCAAGACGGCAGCGGGGTTGGTGGATGTATGGCCGGTGCGCAAATCCTTGATCAACTGGTAAGGCTGCAACACATATGACCTGATCTGGTGACCCCAGCCAATATCGGTTTTCTTGGCGTTGGCGGCATCAACCTTTTCCTGCTTCTTCTGCAGTTCAAGCTCATAGATTCGAGCCTTCAACATTTTCATGGCGGTGGCGCGGTTCTTGTGCTGCGAACGTTCAGCCTGGCAGGCGACAATGATGCCTGTTGGCATGTGGGTGATGCGGACCGCAGAATCTGTCGTGTTGACGTGCTGACCACCAGCGCCAGAGGCGCGGTAGGTATCAATCTTCAAGTCACTCTCGACAATGTCGACAACAATATTATCGTCAATGACCGGATAGGCCCAGGCCGAGCAAAAAGAAGTGTGGCGGCGCGCGTTGGAATCATAGGGCGAAATGCGCACAAGGCGGTGAACACCACTTTCGGTTTTCAGCTTGCCATAGGCATTATGACCCTTGATCTGGAGCGTGCAGGATTTGATGCCGGCTTCTTCGCCATCATGCTTGTCCAGAACTTCAACCTTGTATTTGTTCAGATTGGCCCAGCGCACATACATGCGCATCAGCATCGACGCCCAATCCTGGCTTTCCGTGCCCCCGGCTCCAGCGTTGATCTGCAAGTAGCTGTCATTGCCATCAGCCTCGCCCGACAGCAGCGCGTCGAGTTCCACAGCGGCAACATCGGTTTTCAAGGCCGCAAGCGCCTTTTCAGCTTCGGTAACGATTGACGGATCGCCCTCGGCTTCGCCCATCGCGATCAGTTCAACATTGTCAGAAACGGTGCGTTCGATGCGCAAGATGCCGTTGATGCGGTTATCAAGGTCTTGCCTGCGCTTCATCACGTCCTGCGCCTTCTGGGCGTCATTCCACAGCGAAGAATCTTCAGCCTTGGCGTTTAATTCTGCAAGTTCACGGACGGAGTTGTCCCAGTCAAAGATGCCTCCTCAGCAGGCCCAGGGACTGCTCGATCTCAATGACGAGTTTTTGAATTTCAGCGCGCATATGAATTCCGTATGTTGAAGGCGCTCAATAGAGGCCCTTGCCCGTGGTCGTCAACCCACCGGCTGGATCAGGTTGGCTGCCATTGTCCGCAGGCGCGGTAGCTGCCGATGGCTCAAGTGGCGCACTGCCATCAGGCGTATCAGGGGAAACGAGAACCGTGCCCTCACCTTCTTTGGCTGCAGCAGAAAGACCATCTCCGCCATTCCCAATGATCTGCGTATTGGACGGTGGTTCGTCGCCTGGCTTGAAAGCTTCGAGAATGACGCCCGGTGCTCCATAAACACCGCGTGTCCCCGAATTCACATAGATGGGAATGAGCTCAATATCACGGGGCACACGAAACGGAACGGCCGCCTTGTCTCGAAGGGCAAGCCGCATGAAGTCCGCCACAACGGGAGCTGCCAACTCACCACCTGTGCGGCCCTTGCCCATGGGTTTTGGATTGTCAAAACCAATGTAGGTGCCAACCACAAGATCAGGCGTGAAGCCAATAAACCAGGCATCCTTTTCATCATTGGATGTACCCGTCTTGCCAGCGACAGGCTTGCCGACGATTTGCACTTTCTTGCCCGTGCCGCGTTCAACCACACCTTCCATCATCGAGGTGATCTGGTAGGCGGTGTAAGGGTTCATCACCTGTTCGCGGTTGTCGACGAGATCAGGCTCCGGCATGCCCGGCACATATTTGGCAACCTTGCAAGCCGAGCAATCGCGGTTGTCGTGCTTGTAAACTGTGCGGCCAAACCGGTCCTGCACGCGGTCAATCAACGTCGCATCAACTTTTCTGCCGCCATTGGCGATCATGGAATAGGCAGTCGTCATTTTTAAAAGCGTGGTTTCGCCAGCCCCCAGTGCCATGGAAAGCTGCAAGGGCATCTGGTCATAAATTCCAAGGCGTTGCGCCAAGTCGGCAATCTTGGTCATGCCAAGGGCATCCGCCAGACGCACCGTCATGGTGTTGCGTGACTGCTCAATGCCGCGACGCAGTGTTGCCGGACCAAAGAAATCCTTCTCGTAGTTTTTCGGCTTCCAGATGTCGCCATTCTTAAGTTTGAATTCGATGGGCGCATCGAGGACAACCGACGCCGGAGAATAACCGTTATCTAAAGCTGCCGCATAAACGATCGGTTTGAATGACGATCCGGGCTGGCGCATCGCCTGCACAGCGCGGTTGAATTGGCTGTTGCCATAACTGAAGCCCCCGACCATCGCCAGTACGCGGCCTGTGTGCGGGTCCATCGCAACGAGACCGCCTTCAACCTCGGGAATTTGGACGAGGTGGAATTGTCCCTTGGTAGCGGCAGGAGCCACATAGACAATGTCCCCCAAATGAAGAACCTGCCCTGCTTTTTTAACTTCCGGCCCAAGCTTCACGCCATCAACAAAAGTTCGAGCCCATTGCATCAGGTTGAGCGGGATGGTTCCGGTTTCGCGCTCATCTGTAAATCCACCGCCCGGCTTGAAAGCGGGTTGCAAACCAACCGTCGCAGCATCATCAGTAACATCTGTCACCACAGCCACGCGCCAGGGTGCTTGATCAGTTGGGACATGGATATCGACCAATCCTTTGGACCAGTCACTGCCATCGAGAATAACCCGCTTCACAGGCCCGCGCCAGCCGCGCTTGCGGTCAAAATTGATAAGCCCGCGCGCCACAGCTTGACGGGCGAAAATCTGCAATGAGGGATCAAGCGTGGTGCGCACGGAATAACCACCGCGCCCCAACCCGTCCTTGCCATACATCTGCACCACATCGCGCCGCGCCTCTTCCGCAAATGATTCAGCGGCAAACAATTGCGCCCCAAATGGACGCGGACTGACTTTTAGCGGCTTGGCCTTGGCCGCATTCAATTCAGCCTCAGTGATATAATTATTGGCGAACATCTGTTCGAGAACATAGTTTCGGCGCGCCACAGCCTTGGCGTAATTCTTCACGGGATCATAATTGTTGGGGCCTTTGGGGAGCCCCGCCAGAAACGCGGTTTCTTCCAGCGACAAATCATTCAGCGACTTGCCAAAATAATTCAACGACGCTGCGGCAATGCCATAGGAGTTATAGCCAAGGAAAATGTCATTGAGATAGAGCTCGAGAATCTGGTCCTTGGTGAACGAGCTTTCGATGCGCTGGACGATCAAGGCCTCTTTCAATTTGCGCGTCATCGTGCGCTCATTTGACAAGAGGAAGTTCTTGGCCACCTGTTGCGTGATGGTGGATGCACCGACAATTGTGCCGCGGTGGAACAGCTTCACTTGCGCGTAGCGAATGCCCGCTGCCGCAATGCCCTTCCAGTCCAGACCGGCATGGGTGTAGAAATTTTTATCTTCGGCCGAAATATAGGCCTGAATTACCCGCTTCGGAATCAAGCCCACGGGAATGAACAAGCGTCGCTCATCGGCATATTCCGCCAACAGCGAACCATCAGCGGCATGCATGCGCGTCATCACCGCTGGCTCCCACGCAGCAAGCTGCTTGTAATCGGGAAGGTCTTTTGAAACGTCGATGATCACATAGATTGCTGCAGCGGCCAGCCCGACGGTGACCATGAACAGCATTCCAAACAACCATCCGAAAAAACGAAGCATTCAATCCCAATCTTGAAGTCACGCCAACAAGCGCAATAATCCAGCGGCGTTAGCACGATTCAGCATCGTGCCAAATTCAAAAAGTGGTGCTTAACTGCGGTGTGAATAAGGCAATTCTAGGGGTTAGTTGGCTGCGGCTACGGCGGGCTGGCCAAAGAAGCTGTTGATGGCACGCGTGAAAGCCGCCGACATTTTGCCGCGCCATTCTTCGGAGGTGAGTTGCGCCTCATCTTCGGCATTGGAAAGATAACCAAGCTCAATCAAAACCGAGGCCACATCCGGGGCCTTCAACACCACAAAAGCGGCAGACCGCATCGGCTGGCCGGTAATGTGGGTTTCATCGCGCGCTTCGGCGATGGCCCGGCCTGCAAATTTAAGTGCTTCTGCACGAGACTCGCGCTGCGCCAGATTGATTAACACGTTGGAGATTTCCGGCGTCTTTCCCCCAAGATCAACACCAGCAATGATATCAGCGCGGTTTTCCTTCTGCGCCAACGCTTCAGCCTCTGCATCCGAGGCTTTGTCGGACACTGTATAAAGCGTGAGCCCCCGCACCGATGAACGCTGCAACAGTGGTCCTGTCAAAGTGTCGGCATGAATGACCAGAAACAGGTCGGCCTTGTTGTCTCTAGCAATTTTCACACGCTGCTCAAGCGGCAGGAAGGTGTCAGACTCGCGTGTCAGAACAACCTTGTATTGCCCCGTCTTTTCCAGCGTCGTTTTGAAGGTCTTGGCAAAGGCCAGAACAATATCTTTTTCAGCCACCTTATCTGGCGCCGAGGCCCCAGGATCAATACCGCCATGGCCTGGATCGATGACAATGGTTTTCAACGAGACTGGTGCCTTGGGTGGCGAAATGGACCCTGTAACCAATGGGTCTTGCGGCTGTGAATCGGGTGCTGTGGGAGCTGTTATGGCGAGTTCAATATGAATGCGTGCGGGCTCGTCCCCAATACCGGGAATGAGCCTTGAACTGGCAACTTGAACAGGAACCGATGTTTCAAGCATCAAGCGACCGTGGTCCGAGTCGACCGTCGCCGCCCGCCACGCGGTCACCAGCCCTGTTGCTTTGGTGCCTTTGTCAGGCGGAAATTTGAAGTTGACCGCCCCAAAATCGACAATCACCCGGTTCGGACGTGCTGAAGCTGCAACGGAAAAACCGTCCGGCTTGCTTGTTTCCACCTCGATCACGGTCTTGTCATCCCTGACCTCGATGGAAATTCCAGTCAAATCAGTAGGTTTGGCGATTGACGACACTGCAAATAGCAGTACCAGCCCAAAAACCGACACTACAAATACCACGAATTTCTTGCAGTAAAACATTGTTTTTAAACAATTTAATCTTTGTTAGAAGGGAGCAGTTCAGGGCCCACCCTACGGCCACGTGGTTAACCCAACCTTTCTCTTCCGAAAGACTTTGCAGAACCGTAATCCTTGCAAAAGCCGAGAAGGACACCTACAACAGAAAGGTCCTGAACCAGACTCGAGCTCTTGTGTGGTTGGGCGTCAGTTTCGCAACTGTCGGAGCTTCCGGGCTAGTTAGCCGGCTTTGATATCTGCGTTTATCCGCCACTCCATGATAAAAGGGTGGCAGGTCATACGGGCCGTCGCCCGAAGGACCAAACATTCAACCGTCCGGTTTTCCGGGCACAAGGTCAACAGGACATGGTCCAGACATTGGCAAGTTCCACGTATGCTGCCCCCGAAATGGGATTGGCAGTTTTTCGCGTGGTCACTGCGCAGTCTCGTGCACCGTCCATAATGGCAGGCAGGCCCGTGCGGGCAACAGGTTTCCAGGCTCCGGATGGAACACTGATCGCACAAGGACGGGTCGCCGCCCAAAGGAATAAGAACTATGGGCACAAAAATGCTCATCGACGCCAGTCAACCGGAAGAAACCCGTGTTGTCGTAGCGCGTGGATCCAAGCTTGAAGAATTTGATTTTGAAAGTGCGAACAAGAAACCTCTAAAAGGCAACATCTATCTCGCCAAGGTGACCAGGGTAGAACCCTCGTTGCAGGCAGCCTTTGTTGAATATGGCGGCAACCGCCATGGCTTCTTGGCCTTCGCTGAAATCCACCCCGACTATTATCAAATCCCTATCGCCGACCGCATGGCCCTTCTTGCTGAAGAAGAAGCTGAAGCCGAGGAAGACGAGCAGGACAACGACGAGCCGCAGCAGTCTGACCAGAATGGCCAGGACAGTGAGGCCTCTGAAAACAGTGCAAGCAGCGAGCACGAAGATCATTCGGATCAGGCCGAGCCTTCCGAAATGGCCATGGCCGCTGAGTCTGAACCTTCAATCAGTTCTGAACCGCACGACGACGGCGAACCTCATGCCAATCCTGACGAAGCGCCCGCAAGCCGCCCCAGTGGCGAATTGGAGGTCGTCGATTCAGGCGCTGAAAGCCAGCATGTGGAAACCATGGGCGAAGAAGACGCCATGGAAGAAGTTCCCCAGCGCCAGCAACGCCGCCAGCCGCGCCGTAGGCATTACAAAATCCAGGAAGTCATCAAGCGCCGCCAGATTCTGCTGGTGCAGGTGATCAAGGAAGAACGCGGCAACAAGGGTGCTGCCCTCACCACCTATATGTCACTTGCAGGACGCTATTGCGTTTTGATGCCCAACACCGCACGCGGTGGCGGCATCTCACGTAAAATCACCGATGCCAATGATCGTCGTCGCTTGAAGGAAGTGGCCAAGGACGTTGAAGTGCCAAAAGGCATGGGCGTCATTGTGCGCACCGCCGGTGCCCAGCGCACAAGGCCCGAAATCAAGCGCGACTTTGATTATCTGATGCGCCTCTGGGAAAGTGTGCGCGAGCTCACGTTGAAATCAACTGCCCCCTGCCTCGTCTATGAGGAAGGCAATCTGATCAAGCGCTCGATCCGCGATCTTTATACCAAGGACGTTGAAGAAGTTCAGGTCGACGGCGAGGCGGCTTACCGCGAAGCCAAAGACTTCATGAAAATGTTGATGCCTTCGCATGCCAAGAATGTGAAGCTCTACAAAGACAACAAGCCGTTGTTCCAGCGCTTCCAGGTCGAAACCCACCTCGATGCGCTTTATTCGCCAACCGTCACCCTGCCCTCGGGCGGTTATCTGGTGATCAACCAGACCGAAGCCTTGGTGTCGATTGACATCAACTCCGGCAAGGCGACGCGCGAACACAATATCGAAGACACGGCGACCAAGACCAACCTCGAAGCCTGCGATGAAATCGCCAGACAGCTTCGTCTGCGCGATTTGGCCGGCCTTGTGGTCATCGACTTCATCGACATGGAAGAAAACCGCAACAACCGTGCGGTCGAACGGCGCATGAAAGAAGCGCTGAAGAATGACCGCGCCCGCATTCAAGTGGGCCGCATCTCACATTTCGGCCTTCTTGAAATGTCGCGCCAGCGTTTGCGCCCAGGTCTGCTTGAAGGCTCGTTCAAGCCCTGCGCCCATTGCGAAGGCCGCGGCATTGTCCGTTCAGTCCCATCTTGTGGTTTGGGCGTTCTGCGCACCATTGAAGAATATCTGCAAAAGGGCCGCAGCGACAATCTGACGGTGAAGACCGCCCGTGAAGTCGCCTTCTATCTGCTCAATGAAAAGCGCGACAGTCTGCTCGTTCTTGAACAGACCTATGGCATTTCGATTTTCCTCGTCCCCGGTGGCGACGAAGTGCGTGGCACACAAGCCATCATTGAACGCGCCCCCGATCGTGAAAAGATCCAGCGCAAGATTTCGACAGCCCCCATAAAAATGGATTCAGCTTTCACCGATGAACCTGAAGAGGAAATCATCGAGGAAGAGGTTGAGGAAACAATTTCCGAAGAGGTTTCCGAGACGACTGAAGCATCAGGCAGCGAAGAAGGCCAATCCCGCGATGGCAACGGCCGCAAGCGCCGTCGTCGTGGTCGTCGTGGCGGAAAACGCGACAACGGCAACGAACAACAGTCCTCAGCCGATGGCGATCAAAATGGCGATGACAGGTCCGAAGTCACCGAACTCAATGGTGATGAAGAATCAGCCAACGAGTCTGAACAGTCTGCTGATACTGAAAATGCAGCTCCAAACGGCAACGGCGAACAAGGCAATGGCGAACAGCGTGGCCGTGGCCGCAATCGCCGTGGTCGTGGTGGCCGGTCAGGTCGTGACCGCAGCGAAGGCGAAGGCCAGCGCCGTGAAAGGCCAGAACGAGCGCCGCGTGAGCAGAGCCACAATAATTTTGAGCCTGCTGTTGCCTTGGAACCCCGGCCAGCTCCTGTGGTGATTAACATCCCCGATGCGATGCCTGATCCCGAACCCCGCAAATGGGTGCCACCGGCACCCACCGTTGCGGCAGAGCCTACCGAGCGCAAAGGCGGCTGGTGGAGCAAACGCAAATGAAGCCTCAAACCCGCCGCAATTGAATTTATAACGAGTTCGATGCGGCGGATTCTTGGCAATTTCAAATTCAAGCTGGCGCGGTCAGTTCTGGCCGCGTCAGTTTTGTTTTCGAGCCTCACTGTCAATGCCAGGGCTGACGGACCGAACCTGATCCGCGACGCAGAAATCGAAGGCCTGATGCGCCTCTATTCAAGGCCCATCTTCAAGGCAGCGGGAATCAACCCATCATCCGTTCGCGTCTATTTGATCGCCGATCCATCGATCAACGCATTCGTGGCTGGCGGCCAACGCATCTTCATTCACACAGGTCTCATCAGCCGCTCGCCCACGCCCAATGCGGTGATCGGCGTGCTGGCGCATGAAAGCGGCCACATTGCTGGCGGCCATTTGGCCAAAATGAATTCCGTGGCCCAGCGCGCCAGCGTGGAAGCCATCATTGGCATGCTCGCCGGTGCAGCCGTCATGGTCGGCGGTGCTGTCTCCGGCAATACCGATGCGGCGCGCGCAGGTTCAGGCATCATGCTGGGTTCACAAAGTTCTGTAGGCCGTGGCATGCTCACCTATCAGCGCGGCATGGAATCAACTGCCGATCAATCTGCACTGAAATATCTCAACGCCACCGGTCAAAGCCCCAAGGGGATGCTCGATCTTTTCGATCTGCTCTCGCATGAGGCAATTGCATCGCTCCATGGCGCCGACCCTTATGCCTATTCCCACCCCATGCCGATGGAGCGCATTCAGGCGCTTGAGCAATCCGCCAAGGCATCACCCTATTTCAACAAGCCCGATGATCCACGCCTCGTGCTGCGCCACAAGCTCGCCCAGGCAAAACTTTCAGGCTTCCTGCAAGCACCGCAAATCGTGTTCCAGCAATACCC
>JBDSTO010000248.1:0-5575 GCA_039928255.1 Aestuariivirga sp.
TCGCCAAGTTCGCTCCCTTACATTTCTCTGACAGTGCGAGTCAGCTTGCCAAGATCGGCAATCCTCTATCCATGAATCGACGGCTTTCACGATAAATGGAGAATGTTATGAACAAGTTGATATTAACCCTGGCCATGGGCACGGCTCTGGCTCTTGGCGTGGCCACGATAAACGCCCAGGCCAATGAAGGTTCAGAAAGTCATTCCGAACACGGAGATAAATCAGCGTCATCTTCGGGCGTTTCCGGATCACCTTCAGTGAAGTCTTCTGAATCCGGAGAAGTTGAAGATGCCAACGAGACGGAAGCGCATTCAGTTGGAACGTCAGGCTCTGGCGAAGCGGAAAATGACGATGCGCCCCCAACGCTGCCTGCGTTGACACCGATTGGAACCGACGTCCTGTTGCTGCCCAATTCATCCAAGCACCACGGTGCCGAAGTAAAATCCATCTATTGACGCAACGAGTCCGGAAGGTTTCCAGTCAGGACCCTTCCGGCCCCAAATGCTTCACGCCGCGACGCTCCGCCAGGTCAACCTGGCGCTGCCTCTCGCGGTTTGAAGCCTTCTGCACCTCAGTCAAACGTTCGGCGCAGGAGGGGCAACACACGCCTTCTTCATAAAGAGGGGACAAACGTTCTGCCGCCGAAACCGGCATCAGGCAACCGTGACAGGTGGTAAAGTCGGCGATTTTGAGCTGATGCCCAACGGCCACGCGCTCATCGAAAACAAAGCACGCACCATCCCACAGGCTGTCTTCCGGTTTTACATCCTCGAGATATTTCAGAATGCCCCCCTGCAGATGATAGACTTCGGCAAAGCCTTCATTCAGCATGAAGCTCGACGCTTTTTCGCAGCGGATGCCGCCCGTGCAGAACATCGCAATTTTCTTGTGCTTGGCATTGCCCAAACGAGTTCGAACGAATTCAGGAAACTCGCCAAAACTCTCCGTGCCCGGATCGATGGCGCCCTTGAAGGTTCCAACCTTCACTTCATAGGCATTGCGCGTGTCGATCAGGATAACGTCTGGATCATCAATCAGACTGTTCCAATCCTGGGCCGAAACATAGGTGCCCACCTTTTCATTGGGGTCAGCCTTGACGGGGCCAATGGTGACGATTTCCTTCTTCAGACGGACCTTCATCCGCCGGAAGGGCATGTCGCTCGAAAAGGAGAATTTGGGATGAAGGGATGCACAGCCCGAAATTTCGGTGATCGCCACAAGAGCATCGTCAAGCTTTTCAGAACTGCCTGCGATGGTGCCATTGATGCCCTCACTGGCGAGCAGGACTGATCCCTTGATTCCTAAATTAATGAGCCGCGCCAAAATTACGCTTTGCAAGCCCGGCAGATCCGACAGCGGCGAAAACTGGTAAAATGCGGCAATTTTGGTGCCATTGTCCATGATTTCGCGGCTATAGAATTATGCAAGCGCGACTTCAATCAATTTTCTCTTGTCACCACTGGGGCGCACAGGCTTTAATCCCTTTAACCATGAAAAGGGGAGCTCAAATGGAAATTACAAGACGTGTTTTACTGGCGGCCGTCGCCGTGCTGGCTTTGGCTGGCGCAGCGCAAGCCGCCGACAAGATTGGAAATTGCGAACTGATCGGCAAGAAGGGCTCGCTGCCCATTGCCAAGCCGGCAAAGCCCGGACAATTGACTGTCGAAGTTTCGCTGCCTGCGCCAATCTGGTGGAACGGTGACTCAGTTGAAGAGATCAAGGACGGCATGGAATATTGTATCGCCGCCGAAATCGCTTGGCGCGCCGGTTATGATAAAATGGAAGTCGTCAACGTGGGCTGGGATGCCCTGATTGCCGGACAGACCAATGGTTTTGATTTGGCCATGTCGGAAATTTCAATCACCGATGACCGCAAGAAGGTCCACGACTTTTCGGTTCCCTATTTCAACTCGGATATCGGCGTGTTGACAAGGAAAGATGCGCCTGTTTCTGAGGGCTCCATCAAGGGAGCCAAAGTTGGTGTGCAACAAGCAACGACGGGCGCCGCTTTCGCCGCAGATAAAATCGGCATCAAGAACCTGCAAGTCTATCCTGAGCAGGGGGACATGTTTGCCGCACTTCGCGCTGGCCAGGTTGATGCTGTGATCAGCGACACATCGATCGTCCTTGCCGAAGAAGTGGCAACCAAGGGTGAATCCGTCGTTGTCGGCCAATACCAGACTGGCGAAACCTATGGCGCAATTTACCCGAAGGGCAACAGCAACAACGCCGCCATTGACAAAATCTATCAGGCCATGATTGCTGATGGCACCATCGCCAAGCTGGGCGTGAAATACCTGGCCTCGGCTTGGGGCAAAGATCCCGCAGCTGTTCCTTATTTCAAGCCCTGATCCTTATTCGTGGGCTTGAAGAAAAACCAACTGGCCGGCGCGCCCGAAATTGGCGCGCCGGTTCTCCACCAGAACTCTTTCGGCTTGGCCCTTGCCGCGGTGATTGTGGCCGCAGCCTGCACCCTGGCTGCAATCGGCACCGCATATGTTGTGGCGACCGCCCTTGATCAACTGGGTGTAAATAATCCCTATTGGCGCTTTCTGTTTGGCCTTGCCGTAACACTGATCGCCCTGCTGTTTTCGCCCGCATATTATGCGGTGAAACATTCTAACGCGGCGCATGTCGCCCTCGTTGGCGCCGACATTGTAAAAGCCAGAATTGAAACGGCAGCGTCGCGCGAAAGATCTTTCATTACGTTTGGCTGGGCCGCGTTTGCGTTGATTTCGCTGGGCTTCATTGATTTTGTATTGATGAACAATGTTGCCGTGGGTCGGACATTTTTCCTGCTTCCGCTCATTTATGAAAAATGGTGGCAGGTGACGATCAAGTTCTTCGGCGTCAACCTGATCATGTTTGTGGTGGCTGAAATTCTGGTTCTCGTCTGGGGTCTTATCGTGGCGCTGGCGCGATTGATGCCGGGGAAGGCGGGCAAACCCGTACGCGCCCTGGCCATCGCCTACTGTGACCTGTTTCGCGGCCTTCCCGCCATCATCGTGCTCTATCTGATTGGCTTTGGCATTCCAACATCCGGCTTGTCAGATGTGATCGTTTCAAATGTATTGGGCCTGTTCACCGACCTCTCCAAGCTTTCGCCTCAGGAATATAAAACCGCCATTCGCGTTGACGTGATGTGGTGGTGCATTCTCGCACTCACACTGACTTATGGTGCCTATGTCGCCGAAGTTTATCGCGCTGGCATTGAAAGCATCCACCAGAGCCAGATCATGGCGGCACGATCGCTGGGTCTCAGTTACATGCAGACCATGCGTTATGTCGTCATTCCGCAAGCCGTGCGCCGCATCGTAGCGCCGCTGTTGAATGATTTTATCGGTCTGCAAAAAGATACAGCGCTGGTTCAAGTGGTTGGCGTGATTGACGCGTTCAGCCAATCAAAAATTGTCGCCGCCAGCAAATTCAATCTTTCAGCCGTCACCATTGTGGCCATTCTCTTTGTGCTCATCACCATTCCACAAGCCCGCCTTGTCGATAAGTTGATCGACCGCGACAACGCGCGCATGCGCGCAGGGGGCTGATATGGCATTTCTCGAAATCCGCGATGTCGAAAAATCTTTTCAGCAGGTGCGCGTGCTGCGGGGGACAAATCTCAACGTCAATGAACATCAAGTCGTTTGTTTGATCGGCCCGTCTGGATGCGGCAAGTCCACGTTGCTGCGCTGCATCAACGGGCTTGAACAAATTCAGGGCGGTGAAATTCGCCTGGGCGGAGATCGCG
The DNA here is from genome assembly GCA_039928255.1 of Aestuariivirga sp. Taxonomy (GTDB): domain Bacteria; phylum Pseudomonadota; class Alphaproteobacteria; order Rhizobiales; family Aestuariivirgaceae; genus Aestuariivirga. The sequence continues at coordinate 3,746 of JBDSTO010000248.1, forward strand.
TTTCAGGGCCGGGCATTGATGTCAATCGCCTGCGTCAGCTCGTGGGCATTGTATTTCAGAGCTACAATCTCTTTCCGCACATGTCGGTTCTGGAAAATGTGACACTGGCCCCGGTGCGCGTGTTGGGTGTCAGCAAGGCTGAAGCTCAAGACAAGGCCATGGCCTTGCTGAAGCGCATCGGTCTTGAGGCCAAAGCCAAGGAATATCCCGATCGTCTCTCGGGGGGTCAGCAGCAACGCGTCGCTATCGTTCGCGCCCTGGCAATGGAACCTCGCCTGCTGCTGCTTGATGAGATCACCTCAGCGCTTGATCCTGAGTTGGTATCTGAAGTTCTCAACATCGTGCGGGATCTGGCAGAGCAGGGCATGACCATGTTGCTGGCCACGCACGAAATGGGCTTTGCCCGGGAAGTGGCCTCGAAAGTGTGCTTCCTTTTTGAAGGTGTGGTCCACGAAGAGGGCCCGCCTGACGAGATCTTTGGCAATCCCAAAGAAGAGCGAACCCGCAGTTTCCTCAAACGCATCATTGAAGCGGGAAGACTTTGAATTCTTTACGGAACTAATCCGTTCATCTGGCGTTCAAACTCATGGCGGGCTGGCCACAATTGCATCCCATAAAAACCTTATCCGGGTGGCATGTGCACCATTGCGCAACTAGAATGCGAAACAAATGAGTCGGAGGCGATATGAAGAGATTATTAGGTGCAGTGGGTATTTTGGCTTTGGCGGCAACGATGCCCCAGGCTTTGGCCCAGAATACACCCAAGGTTGAGCAACCAGCCCAGCCAGCGGCTGTTCAACCTTTGGAACTTCCTCCCCGGGCCAAGGCCATTCTGGAGGACAAGCGCCCATTGTCGGAAATGAACGACAAGGAACTGGCCATGCGTGAGCAGGCTGGCGCCAAGTTCGCCGCGATGGAACAGCTTCCTGCAGAGATCAGGGCCAAATTTACTGAAATTTCCGCTGGCGCAAAAGCTGAACTGTCTGCCCGCCAACAGCAGAAGGCCGAAGCTCCGCCTAAAGCGGCCGCAGAGCCAGCGCCCGCCGTTCAAGCGGAAGCACCGGTCGTGGCAGAACCTCCAAAGGTCGAGAAGAAGCCAAAGCTTCAGGCGCAAGTTGAGACTCCCCAGGTTGAGCCTCCAAAAGCCGAAACTCCAGTGGTGGAACCTCCAAAAGCTGAGCCCGTGAAGCCGATGGCCGCAGCGCCAGTAGCTGCCCCCATTCCCGATGAAGTGAATGCTTTGCTGGCTGACAATCGCCCGCTCGACACAATGTCGGTTGAAGAACTGAAAAGCCGCTTCAAGGTTGCGGTTCGTTTTTCGCGGGATCCAGCACTGCCGCCCGACGTGCGCCAGAAGCTGAAAGAAATTGCCCAGGCGAGCCGCCAGGCAGCAATGCAGGCTGAAGCAAAGCCCCAGGTCGTTCCGCAGCCAAAATCTGCCACAGCTCCAGTTGTCGTGGAGCCGCCAGCCAAGGTCGAGGCAACACCTGTTGCCCCGGCAGCACCGCCAGTAAAGGCCGCGGAGGCCACACCTGTGGCACCACCAGCGGCAGGCGCACCACCTGTTGTCACCCCGCCACCCGGCGTCGTTCCGCCAAAGGCAGTGGACCCAACGCCTGTGCCAGCCCCGGTGGTTGATGCAGGAGCGGAGCAAAAGGCAAAGGCCTATCTCAGCGACAACACAGATGTATCAAAGCTCAGCGATGACCAGTTGCGTGCCAGGGTCGATGGCGTGCGGGAAATGTTGGCCAATAACGACACGAGCGTTGAACTCGAACGCGCTGTTCGCAAGAAATTGCGCGGCGACTCTGACATGCTGCGCCAGCGCGT
>JBDSTO010000249.1:0-4191 GCA_039928255.1 Aestuariivirga sp.
GTCGGCGGCGCCGAGAACGGCTCCGCCCAACAGACCAAGCTTCGACCACATGGGCTTGACGTTCTTGACCTTCTTTAGATCCTCATAGACCCAGGAGTTTTCATAGGCTGTTTGATATTCATTCAAAGTGTCGCCGCTGCGGCCTTCACTCAACGCCTTCACAATTTGCTCGGCGGCCAACATGCCGGTCTTCATGGCATTATGAGAGCCCTTGATGCGCGGCACGTTCACAAAGCCTGCGGAGCAACCAATCAAAGCACCACCAGGGAAGGCGAGCTTGGGCACAGACTGGAAACCACCTTCGGTGATGGCGCGCGCGCCATAGGCAACACGACGACCACCTTCGAGCACTTGGGCTATCATCGGGTGATGCTTGAAGCGCTGGAATTCCATGTAAGGGAAGAGGTGAGGATTTTTATAGTTCAAGTGAACCACAAAACCGATCGACACCAGATTATCCTCAAGGTGATACATGAAACTGCCGCCGCCCGTTTTCATGCCCAGGGGCCAGCCCATGGTATGGGTGACTTGTCCCTGTTTGTGATTTTCTGGTTTAACTTCCCAGAGCTCTTTCATGCCGAGGCCGAATTTCTGCGGCTCGCGGTCTTTCGAAAGCTCGTATTTCGCAATGATCTCTTTGGCGAGTGAGCCACGAACACCTTCGGCGATCAGAACATATTTGCCGCAGAGTTCCATTCCGGGTTGATAGTCGGCCTTGTGCGAACCATCCTTGGCGATGCCCATCACACCGGCAACAACACCGCGCACTGAGCCATCCTCGCGGTAGAGAAGTTCAGATGCGGCAAAGCCCGGATAAATCTCAACGCCAAGGCCCTCGGCCTGCGTGGCAAGCCAACGGCAGACATTGCCCAACGAGACCGCATAGTTGCCATGATTGCTCATCAAAGGTGGCATCATGAAATTGGGAAGGCGCAAGGCTCCCGATGCGCCCAAAACATAAAACCGATCAGAGACAACAGGCGTATTCAAAGGCGCGCCCTTTTCCTTCCAATCGGGAATCAACTCATTCAATGCGATCGGGTCGATCACGGCGCCTGACAAAATATGGGCTCCCACTTCGGAGCCTTTTTCCAAAACGCAGACTGTTGTTTCAGGCGAGAGTTGTTTCACACGAATGGCAGCGGACAATCCGGCAGGGCCCGCGCCCACAATGACAACATCATAGTCCATGGTTTCTCTGGTGATGTCAGTCAAGATTACGCTCCGTCATTTGCTTCTTTCAGGCAGGGCCTGTTATAAGTCGCGCTATGCCTAAAACAAGCTCCCAGAACAGACATGGCTGACATTGTGAACGACATGTCGCCGGAGGCTGCAGCCCAAGCCCTGTCTTGGCTTGTGGCCATGGGCGCTGACGAGATTATTTCTGATGTGGCGATGGACCGGTTTGCGGCATCGGCCGTCAAAGCTGTTACAGCGGAATCGATACGGCCCGCGCCGTTGCTGCAGCCAGCGGCACAAGCGCCAGCAGTACCACCTTCGCAAGTGGCCGCTGATGCACGAAACCTCGCAGCTTCTGCCAATTCACTTCAGGAATTGAAACAGGCACTGACGTTTTTCAATGACCACCCCTTGCGCAAAGGCTCGACCAAGTTGAGTTTTCTCGAAGGGCCCGAAACAGCTGGCATTCTTTTGATCGGCGACAAGCCGCGCAATGATGAAGACAAGTCTGGGCAAGTGTTTGCCGGCAAGGCACGCGAGTTGTTGCGCCGGATGCTGGCTGCCATTGATTTGTCGCTGGATGATGTGGCGCTGATGAATTTCATTCCCTATCGTCCCCCCGGCAATCGTGCACCCAACGATATTGAAATTGCCAGCAGCCACCCTTTTGCGCTTCGCGTCATTGAAATTCTCAAGCCGCGTTTCATTTTAGGGTTTGGACCGTTGGCAGGCCAATCGCTTGCGGGTGGGGAGTCATCCATTTTGAAACAGCGGGGGCGATTTTTGAAAATCGGCGATGCCGACTTCGTGTCAACTCTTCATCCCGATGAACTGCTGAAATTTCCGCAGCACAAAAAACTGGCTTGGCGTGATTTGCTGGCTTTCAAGCAAAAGGTCATTTCATGAGCCGCGAATTTCAACCCATTGGAATTGCAGTGCTCACAGTTTCTGACACACGCACACTCGACGATGACAAGTCTGGGCAGACGCTGGCTGATCGTATTGTCGGCGATGGGCATTTGCTTAATGGCCGAGCTATCGTCAAAGATGATGTACGGGCCATTCGTGCACAGATCAGAAAATTTGTGGCCGACAAAAATGTTGATGCTGTGATTACGACGGGCGGCACCGGGCTGACGGGGCGTGATGTGACAGTTGAAGCGGCGCGCGGGCTCTTTGAAAAAGAGATCGAAGGCTTCGGCGTTATTTTTCACATGATCTCATTTCAAAAGATCAAGACGTCTACCATGCAGTCTCGCGCCACGGCTGGCATCGTCAAGGGCAAATATGTGTTTTGCCTGCCAGGATCACCCGGTGCCTGCCGCGATGGATGGGATGAGATTTTGCGGTTCCAGCTCGACTATCGCCACATGCCCTGCAACTTCGTAGAAATTATGCCGCGTCTTTCTGAGCATCTAAAAAGAAAATAGCACGATGCAAGTCGTTGACGACGGCAAGGCCCAACATCAGGATCGTTCCGCCGATAATTTGCAGACCCGTCAGTTTTTCCCCGAGGAACAGAACTGCGGATATCAAACCAACGGGCGTCATCAGCAAAATAAAAGGAACAGCTTGTTCCACACGCACGGTTTTCAACACAGAATACCAGGCCATATAGGCCAGATAAAAACCAACAAAGCCAATGAATACCAACAATGCCCATTCGCCTGCGGTTGCGCTGACCATGGATTGCCACTGGCCCGTTTCCAGCAGCAGGGTGGCAACGATCAGCTGCGGCACACTGAAAATAGCGTTGGCTTTTAAAATCATCAGGCCGGAATCTTTCGACAAGAGCCGCGCGTAAACCTGTCCCGCGGCCCAGACAAAGCCACTGACAATAATCATCAATACGGGGATCAACGGCGGACGATCGACTGGAAGGCCGATGACAATCACCACCCCAAGAACCGCGATCAATGTTCCAATTGATTTGGAGAGGGTAAGTTTTTCGCCTGCGATCAACCAACCCATGATGACACCTGCCGGCACTTGGGTCTGCAATACAAGATTGGCGGTGCTGGCATCAACCTGGCGCACTGCGTAAAACAATAAGGCGCCCTGAATGGTGACCGCCAAAGACGAGATGAGAAAAAGATGGGACCATGGTGTTTTGAATGAACCACGGTGGAAAATCGACATGAAAATAGCGATTGCTGCATAGACCATCAGCAACATGAACAGCGGTGGAAAATGCGCCACCGCAGGTTTCGCCAATGTAAAACTAAGCCCCCAACAGAGGGGGGCCGTCAGTGCCAGACAAAGGGTTTGCCATCGCATGGCGGACGTGATGCCGGAATTCTTTGTCATCCGCAAGAATGTTCTTGCTTTGTTCTATTCGAATTGCTATATGTTGGTGATGGCACAGTTACTCGAAATTAGACAAAGTTCGGCCCTTGGTTTTGCTTCCGCGGGTGAACGGCTGACTTCTCTTCCGCAACTGGAACGCGGGAGAGGCGCCAGGATCAATCCTTCAGGACGTTTTGAAAAGCGCTCCGAGGAACTGGTTGACGATGGCTGGGACAGCTTGAGTGAAGTTCCACGGCTGCGGACTGAAGTGTTCAAGGAAGAGCCCAAGTCCATCATTTCGCGCAATACCTCTCCCGACATTTCCTTCGATCAATCAATCAATCCTTACCGGGGTTGTGAGCATGGCTGTGTTTATTGCTACGCGAGACCGACGCACGCTTACATGGGGCTTTCCCCAGGCCTTGATTTTGAAAGCAAGCTGTTTGCGAAGCCGAACGCGGCGGCTCTTCTTCGGGAGGAATTAACCGCGCCCAAATACAAGCCAAGCACCATTGCACTTGGGACCAACACTGATCCCTATCAGCCGATTGAGCGCGACTATCGCATCACCAGGCAGGTTCTGGAAGTTTTGGCCGAGTTCAAACATCCGGTTGGCATTGTCACCAAATCTGCCACTGTGCTGCGTGACATTGATATTTTGAAACCGCTTGCTGAGCTGGGTCTTGTCAAGGTTGCACTTTCGATCACCACACTTGATGGTGAATT
>JBDSTO010000250.1:0-13467 GCA_039928255.1 Aestuariivirga sp.
GTCTGTTCAGCGGTTCCACGGGTTTCTGATTTCTGTCTCATTTCTGCTCTCCGTATCTCTACGATGAGCCAGGAACTCTCCAATCTTCAAGTCACGCTTTCTGTTCCATTGGCGCTGAACCGGGACAGCGGCACCCCTGTCCCCGATTTATGGGGGTTTTGTACTACCTTCTGATTTGCCCCGTTTAAATCCCTGCACCGGCCCAGGGAAACCCTGTTCAGTCCGAAAATATTCCCTGTTCTTGTTCTAGGGAATTTGTGGGAAATGCTCAAACTTTTCAGTGGTTTCCGAATGGCACTCATGCAAAAACTGGCGGAATTCCAGAAAATTCCCTGATAGTTCCCTGTTGCCAGGGGAATTGAAGGCAGAGACGAACGCTATGGTGACTGCCAGCACAGCCAGTTCAAGGGTTCCATTAAACCGATATCACCCGCCCAATGGCCTCTCGGGTAGAGTAACGCATTTTTTCAGATCGGCTACCTCATCCGCGAGCTCATTGCGTTTGCCGGGACAATCGGTCCGGACTTACGCAAACCGCTGCCCGGCCTTTTTAACACGCTGTGCGTGGAACTGGTCACGCAGCGTAAAATACAACATTGCGATGAACCCGGCCGCAAAATAGGCGTAGATGTCGATCATTCCAAAGGAACCGACCTCCAGGCAGTAAACGATTACGGCCAAGAGGTAGAAAACCGTCAAAGCTTCGAAATAAAACTCTGTTGGAATGCCCCTAGGTTTGTACTGTAGGGGCGGTCCATCCTTTTTCTTTTCATTTGTGAGTGAGTGTTTTGGGGTTCGCACGAAGGGAGTTTCATGTCCCCAAAGTCCCTGGATGGCAGCCAGAGAATTTGACAGGCTAAAGCCAGTGACCATCACCAGAAACAAAATAGTTGTGAAGAAAATGCTGAAACGGCTTTCCCTTGGCTTGCTGTGGTTCCCCACAGTTCGCGATGTCCAATAGGTGTAGAAGATCAACAAGCCGGACATCAGCAGCATCAAATGAACGAGTGTGGAGACCAAGCGGAAGTTTGTATTCGCGAAGAAAGGCAACGCCCCAGAAACAATCACAGTGATGAAAACCGGCAGGTAGACACTGCTGTTCAGCATATGGAAGGAGCCGATGATTTTCCGGATCAGGCCTTGTTTTGAATCCCAAAGATTGACGAGGTTCTTCTTGCTGGTTTCCCCAGCACCCTTGGTCCATCGCGCTTGCTGGGTTCGCAAAGCCTGTATTTCGGCGGGAAGTTCGGAGGGCGTTGCGTATTGCTCCAGAAACAGGAATTTCCAACCCTGCAGCTGGGCGCGAAATGAAAGATCAAGATCTTCCGTCAGACATTCATCGCTCCAGCCGCCCGCGTCTTCAATTGTTGCACGGCGCCACATGCCTGCTGTTCCATTGAAGTTGATGAAACAATCTGATGCCTGCCTACCGCCCTGCTCCACGGAAAAATGATTATCGATGGCAAATGCCATCAGCTTCGTGAGCGTTGAATGATTTTCGTTGATGTGCTCCCAGCGTGTTTGCGCCATGCCCACGTGGGGATCACTGAAATAGCGAATAACGTTTTTTACAAAAGTTGGCTTCGGCAAAAAATCTGCATCGAACACTGCAATGAATGGACTGTCATTCAATGTCATGCCGTATTTCATAGCACCGGCTTTGAAGCCCACCCGATTCCCGCGTCTGATGTGTGTAATCTTGTGCCCGCCGAGAGCATTCAATCGCAGTATAACTGCGCTGGCAATCTTGCTGGTGTCATCAGATGAATCGTCCAGCAGTTGAATGGTGAGGAGATTGGCGGGGTAATCCATTTTTACAATGGCTTCGAGCAATCGTTCAACAACATAGCGCTCATTGTAGATGGGCAGTTGTATCAGAACTCTGGGAAGAGGGTCGGGCAGGCTTGGCTCAGGAGTGGCGTGTCCGTGGACACTTTTGGACGCACGATATCTCGTTGCCAGCCAGGCTTGTGACAAGCCAAAACCCAATATCGCCAGCAATGCGACTGCCAACACAAGACACAAAGTCGTAAAAATCAATTCTGCTCCCACTTTTGCCTCTGGGCCTCGTCACATGCTGCGAGGGTGCAACACATCCAAAGTTATCAATATGTGTAAGAGATGTATGGTTCCGCCAAGGTCCCAAAACGGGTTGGCGGCGTCGCCCCTCAGATCACATCGTGCCCAAGGAGACTCTAACACGCGCTGGATTGCCGAGGAAGCCTAATGCGCTCTAGCCTCGCTAAATTTTGTCTTTGTATTTCAAGGTTGTGCAACTTTGGGTAGGGCGATTGACACTCTGTCCCCTCGAAACATGACGCCTTGCTGGTTTTAGCCAAATGCACCACAGTGCCAAGACGAAGCTTTCAGGGGCGCTCATTTGTCGGGTTTTGTTGCACTTGTCCAACGCTTGTTGAATCAGCCCCAGATGAATCGCATTTTTACTGCCGCCCAGAAAGGTGCCGAGATTCGAGTCGGTATCCTTGATAACTGGGGTGGAATTGATGCTGAACTTCTTCGTTTTACACCACATGGATCATGCCGATGGGGCAACGTTGCCTTTGTGCCGCTTAAAAACTGTCCGCAGCCTGATTTCATTTTAGTGCTCAACGGACCCCCGAACGACAAGGGAATGGCAGTAAATATTCCGCCCGACAGATTGTGGTTTGCAAGTGGTGAGCCACCGGCTCCGGCCTATTTTCCCTATCACGCGGGCCAGGGAGAGTTCAGCAGCGTCATTTGCAGTGATCCATCCGCAGCCACGGGGAAGAAGCGACGATATTTTTTTGAACCGCCTCTCCTTTCAACATGGAGCGTGCGGCGAAATATTGAACAATTGGAGGCTATTCACGTTGTCGAAAAAACTCGGCCGTTGTCATGGGTCACCAGCAATCTCTCTCTGCTCCCGGGTCACCGATTTCGGCTTTCATTTCTCGAAAAGCTGAAGCAGCAGGTTGCGTTTGATTTATACGGGCGGGGCTTCAACCCGATCAAGGACAAGTGGGACGGCATCGCGCCTTACCGCTATTCTATCGCGTTCGAAAACTGTATCGCACCGCTCTATTTTACAGAGAAGCTGATGGATTGCTTCGTGTGCCACACAATGCCGTTTTATTTTGGAGCACCTGACGTCACAAAATATTTTCCGGCAAAATCGATGGTTCAAATTGACCCTGATGATCCAAAGGTATTCGACAAGATTCGTGAGATCAGCAATTCTGACCTTTACCTCGAACGGCTACCATTCATTTTGGAGGCAAAAGAGCTGACTTTGAAAAAATATAACATCTTTGCCCGCCTCGCTGCGCATTTCAATGAGGCGGCAACACGAAGGCCAATGCCACCAGAAAAAATTACCCTGCAGCCAGTGAACCTTGATTGGAAGGCAGTAAAGCGCGGCGTCAAGTGAATGGCCCGCTTACAAGAGCTCGCGGCGTAACCTCTTTCGTTCGCGTTCCCGATTGAAGGCCGTGATGGCAAATGAAATCTGCTTTCTCCATGAACTGGTGCCCTCCCAGTAATTGTCTGGTGGGACGTTATCACTGGGGCTTTCAAGTCGGTGCCCCCACATCAATGGCTGCAGGAGTGCTGTTTTTACATCGTAGATGCGGCTGATCATCAAGTAATCATCTGCCATGAACCACATTTTATCGGATCGCAGCTGCTTCCTGGCTCCTTCTTGCGTGATGAGATAAGCGCCCGCGCCCCAGCTATTGCAGTTTTGTGCCCGCCAATTTCCCACTGGCAATTCGAAATATTTTGACCATGGCATGCGGCCCCTGATCTTGCTGGCGTCCAACCTGAGGCTATCCAATCCCAGCTTCGCAATGTCGATATTCAGAATTGCACGATCCCAGCTTGCAAGAGGGGTGACATCGTCTTCCAAGATTAGCGCTTGTTGCAAGTTCTCTTCGACAATCTTTTGCCAGACTTTACGATGGCTCAGATAGCACCCAATGGGGCCTCTTCTGATCGGCAGATACTGGCTATAGGTATGGAGTTTCTTCCAGTCGACCTGGGCATCCAGCTGCGGATCTCGCCCATCGATGGCAACTATCCGCTGCCACTTTAATCCGAGAGCCCCCAGCGTTTGCGAAATCGTTTGAAGTCGGTCGGGGCGCCGATCGAGATTAATCACGAAAATTTTCGGCGCTGACATCTCAGATATTTGCCCCGACTCGTTTCAGATTTTGTGCATGCACCTGTTCATAGGGCTCAAAATAATTGACCCAACCCGCTTCAAGAGGGCCTGAGATCAAATGGCGCAAGGGCTGGCTTGCGAGTTCCGGCTCCGAAGCGCAACGCCGCAAGCTGCGGATATATTGTTGCTGGGCACGGATCAGGCTTTTGCCATAGCCGCCGCTGGTGATAACGTCGGGATGGCCATGATTAGGAAGGATGCTCAATGGATGGAGTGCCCAAAGACGGTCCAGATCAGACAAATGAATGTCGAAGTTTTCTGGCTCACCTACATAGGTGATCGTATCTTCCATGGTGTCGCCCGCGAAGAGAATTTTCTGGTCTTCCATCCAGATCAGAGTTGCGTCGTCGGAATGGATATTGGCTTCGATGAATTTCAACCGGCTATTGCCGAGAACAAAGTCCATTTCACCGCTGAACGTGCGGTTTGGCAGGATGAGTGGCATGATTGTGGGGGCGCCATGAAAACTTCCATCTTCAATCCCCGCCTTGTTTTCCAACAGGTGTTGCAAGGTGCGGGCGTTGGAAATGATTTCGCAATCGGCAAAAGCTTCGTTTCCGGCAACATGATCCAGATGCCAGTGGCTCAGCACAACCGTGATATTCTTGACGCCGCGCTGTTCGAGAATGGCTCGGATCTGCCGCGCCGTATCGACTGATACGTGCGTGTCGTAGACCAGCGCTTCATCGCCATCGATTATGGCATAACTTGCCGTGCCCAATGAGATTGCGCCGTCGTCGACCCAATTGGGCTCGCATGAAAAACTCTCGCCGGGAATGCGGCCCGCGTAAAAGGCGAGGACGTTGGCGGCGGGTTCAAGGGTTCGAAGTGTGATCAAAATAGATCCATTTGGGGTTTGAGTGGCGGAGACTGGGCCGGCTTTGAATTCCTGGCGATGGTGGTTTTCTCCATCACCCAAAAATCATCGTGGGGAGCATGAAGCAAGTCTTGCACCTTTTCCTCGTCCTCCGAAAGCCAACGATCAAAATCCTTTGGTTCGATGACAACAGGGCTTCGATCATGAATGTCTGAGACGGGCAATCCCGGCTCGCAGGTCAAGATTGCAGCAGATTCAAGTTCTGATCCATTGGCATGCATCCAATGTTCCCAAATCCCGCCAAAGGCAAAGAGCGCATTATCTTGTCGGTGAATATACCAAGCCTGCTTCTTTCCCGGAACATCGCCCTGCCATTCGTAAAACCCATCTGCTGGAACGAGGCAGCGCCGCCTGCGGATGGCATTGCGGAATGTCGGCTTTTCATAAACGGTTTCAGCGCGCGCATTAAGAAGGGGGCGACCGGGCTGCATTTCCTTGGTCCATGATGGAACAAAACCCCAGCGTAACACTCCAAATTCACGCTGACCGCTGGCGCCATTGCGTACAACCGCGATCGGGCCGCCCGGCGTTACATAATCTCTTGGCGGGAAGAGTGGAATTTGCAAAGACTTGAAAAGGCTTCGCGTTTCATCCGCTGATTTCTTGAAACTGAACAGATGGCACATGGGGGAAACATAAAGCGATGGCGCAGACGCAACAACCCGTGATTTTTGCCGCTTCTGCCGTGGTCTGGCGCGACGGCAAGGTGTTGCTGGTGAGGCGGGGGCGTCCACCGGGGAAGGATTTTTGGAGCTTGCCCGGCGGCAAGGTTGAACCAGGCGAAACCAATGAGGCCGCAGCTTTGCGTGAAGTCCTGGAAGAGACCGGGCTTTCACCCCAAATTCTAGGTTTTGTCGGCATTTTCAATGTGGCAGTCGGCGAGGCCAAATACCGGATCAACTGCTTTGCCGCTCTTGGCCCCCTGGGAAACTTGATCGCAGGTGATGATGCGGCGGAGGCCCGTTGGATTGATTTTGCTGATTTGGACGGCTTAAAACTTGCGCCCAATACGCTGGACGCCATCCAGCAATCGCAACATTTTATTAAGCCTTAAAACAAATGCCACCATCGCCGTTAACCTTCATTAAAGGTTCGACTCTGCCCTAAACAAGACTCTTGCTAGAGGTTAATTAACGCGAGGGGGATTGAGCCTTTGACCTTGCGAGAGAAAAATCATGTTGAAAATGATCCCGCAGGACTCTACCGAACTCCAGCCCCAAGAAGAAAAACAAGCCGCTTTGCGTCTCATTCTCGAAGCTTGGGAAGAAGCGGTTTATGATGGCTTGCATCCTGATTGCATCGCCACGGCGGCGATTTTTGCAGCACTTTCAGATATGATTGCAAGCTATGGTGAAGAGCCTGTGGCTGAAATGTGTGCCAAGCTTCCAGAGCGTATTCGCAACGGCGAATTCACCGTCGGACAGACGCGTCAATAATCAAATCTGGGCTAGTGCCTGGTCAATGTCGGCGATCAGATCGTTGACGTTTTCAATCCCGATTGAAAGCCGCACAAGATTGTCTGCCACAGGGCTGGTTGGCCCTTCGACTGATTTTCGATGTTCAGCGAGGCTTTCAATTCCACCCAATGAGGTTGCCGGCGTCACCACGCGCAACAAGGTGCAAAATTTGCGTGAACCGTTGAAATCGGTTTTCAATAGCAGAGACATCATGCCGCCATAACCGTTGCTCATCTGCTTCTTGGCGATGGCATGGCCCGGATGACTGGCCAGGCCGGGATAAAGGACAGCCTCGATTTTGGCATGGTTAGAAAAATGGCGCGCAATGGCCATGGCGTTGTCGCAAGACTGGCGATAACGCACAAAAAGCGTTCGCATGCCGCGTTGCAGGAGCCAGCATTCAAAGGGGGCAAGCGGCGCACCAGATTTGGTGCGGAGCATCTTGATCTCCTTCCAGCGGGCATTGTCGTGGGCCGTGACCAATACACCGGCCAGAACATCGGAGTGGCCGTTCAGATATTTGGTGGCGGAATGGAATACGATGTCGGCACCAAGTTGCAGCGGCTGCGTGGTGACGGCAGCCGTTGCTGTGGCATCAACAGCCAGTATAGCCCCCACTTTGTGCGCGGCCTTGGCGGCGGCGGCAATATCAATGACATCCCAGGTTGGATTCAAAGGCGTTTCAATCCAAACGAGATCAGTGTTTTTCGTGATGGATTTTTCCAAGGCTGTTTCATCGCGCGGATTAAACAGGGTGAGCTTTATGAGGCCCTTCGCCTCCATGCCTTTCAGCCAGTCACGCGTGCCATAATACATGACATCCGGCGCCACCACATGAGACGCTAATGGAATCGTCTGGAAAAGCGTGGTGATGGCAGACATGCCCGAGGCGAAGAGCAGCGCCTCCGTGCCATGTTCCAACGCAGCAATCGCCTCTTCGGCACCCCAGAGATTGGGACTGCCATTGCGCGAATAGTTTTCCTTCAGCTTTGGTGCGTAGTTTTCATCACGTGCAAAGGTGGTCGAAAGATAAAGCGGTGGCACCACGGCACCCGTTGCAGGATCAACAGCGCGCAAGGCATGGGCGGCGATGGTCTCGGGCCGCAACTTGTCATTCTTGCTCATGGATAGAGTTTAGCCTTCGTCCATGCGCCTTCAGGTTTTTCCCGCCGGAAGACCACGCGGTCATGGAGACGAAATGGCCTGTCATGCCAGAATTCGATCGACAAGGGTTTGACGCGAAAGCCCGACCAATGCGGCGGGCGCGGGACAGTGCCGATGGCATATTTTGCGGCATACATGGCAACAGAAGCCTCGAGCGCGAAACGCCCTTCCAGCGGGCGAGATTGGGCCGAGGCCCAGGCCCCAATGCGGGAGTCGCGAGGACGCGAATTAAAATAGGCGTCGGCCTCAGCATCGGATACTTTTTCAACAAGCCCACGCACACGAACCTGGCGACGCAGAGATTTCCAATGAAACAGCAAAGCAACCTTGAGGCTGGATAGGATTTCCTGGCCCTTCTGGCTTTCATAATTGGTGTAAAACACAAAGCCAGTTTCAGAAAAATCCTTCATCAACACCATGCGGACGTTGGGCAGGCCCTCTTCATCAACGGTGGCAAGCGCCATGCCATTGGGGTCATTGGATTCTGATTTCTTGGCGTCCTCAAACCATTCGGCGAACAACGCAAAGGGGTCGGTGCGCTCGGTGAAGCCCTGTTGTGCCGTGGTGACGGCGAGACGTTCAAGATCCATTATTTCTCCACAACGGATTTCAAGTTGGCGAGGCCCTTCTCGAAATCCTTGCCAACCATTTTGTCCATATTCATGAAGAGATGCATGATTTTCATCATGAAGGGCGTCGGCCCACGCATCTCCCATGTGAGCTTAGTAGTTTTGCCGTGAGGCACAATGGTGAATTCCGTCACATTGCTGGCCTTGAAGGGTTTCAGGAAATTGAGATCAAGCAGGATCGAAGAATTGGAGACGGATTTGGTGATCTCCATATTGCCTTCGCCCACTTTCTTATTCCCAACCCATGCATATTTTGCTCCCTTGCCCGAAGAGGCTCCCGAGTAATTGCGCTGCAGGTTGGGGTCCATGGGCTCCCATGGAGACCATTTTGCCCAGTTCCGGAAATCATTGAGCTCTGCAAAAACCTTCTCCGGCGGCGCATGAAATTCCGCACTGCGCGACAGTGAAAACCCGTCAGGGCGCATCGCAGCGACACCCAAAATGGCGAGGATAATCACCAGAATAACAATCAAAGCAATCAACATAGAACTCTTCCTCCAAATCTTGAATGGTGAGCATAAGGCCGATCGATGGAACCCGTCCAGCCTTGATCCCGTCAGGCCTTGGTGAGATAGGCCTCCAACTGATCGAGACTGCCTTTCCACCCGCCGGACATGCTATTATGGGCCGCGTGGAAGGTTGCAGCTTCGGTATCGTCAATGCCTGCATAGGTCCAACTGATTTTCAGTCTGGTTTTTGTTGGACCTTCGGGCAGGAACTCAAAGACGGTGACCATCTGCTTGGGCCAGGTGGGAGACATGGGATGGGACGTGATGTTTCCATCCTTGTCGGAGAAACTTTGCAGATAGACGAGGCGGCTATAGGGGGTGATTTCACGGTAGGTGATCTTGCCCCACATTTCATTGCCTTGAGGCGTTGCCAGCCCATAATGATAAGTACCGCCGGGCTTCAGATCCTGTTCGGCTTTCACAACTTTCATACCTGCTGGCGACATCCAATTGCGCAGGTGTTCGACCTTCGAGCAAACTTCAAACAGGCGCTGCTGTGACACGGGGAATGTTCGTTCCACGACGAAACGATTGAGTGCATCTGCCATGGGCGCCACATAGGCGGCGAGGCGTTCGAGATTCTGGATGCCGCCATCAACGGCATATTTTGCCACCGCATCGCGCGCCGCCATTGAACTTTCCGTCATGCGAAGCTGGATGCGGGTTTTCTTGCCCTCCGCAAACAATTCAAGTTCGCCGAAGAAACGGTGGCCAGAGGGGTCATCTTCGCCGCCATCATGATCCCAGGTGATATAGGATGGTGGTGTCACGGTGCGGTAAATGATGCGGTTCGGATAGTTGGTGCCGTCGGGCCCATGCATGGTGAACAACCATTGGCCGCCGGGCCTCACGTCCATTTGCTTGATGGTGTTGGTGAAACCATCGGGACCCCAGAAATGCTTGATGTGTTCAGGATCGGTCAGAACCTGGAAGACCAAGTCACGCGGGGCATTGAGCAGGCGTTCGGTGATGATCTGGGGCTTGTCCTTGGGCAAAGTTGTGTGAGCGAGGTTGATCATGATTTTTCTTCCCTGGTCAAATTTGCAAGATAGGTTTCAAGCCGGTCCAGTTTGTGTTCCCACATGGCGCGATAGGCGCTCATCCAGTCTTCAATTTCCTTCAATCCATCCGATGAAAGCTGGCAGGGGCGCTGCTGGGCCGAGCGCGAGCGTGTGATCAGCCCCGCCTTCTCCAGAACCTTGACGTGTTTTGAAATGGCCGGCAGCGAAATATCAAAGGGACGCGCCAATTCGTTGACCGTCGCCTGACCCTGGGCAAGCCTTGCCAGCATGCCGCGACGCGTGGGATCGGCAAGCGCCTGAAGTTTCTGGCTGAGACTGTCGCCGGCCATTATTTCAACAAGCCAGTGCGCAGCGAAAGCACTGGCCCCGGACCATTGACGGCTGCAAAGAGCAAGCCTGCCGCGAATGGGAAGTGGCTGACAAAGGCGCCAAAGTTCAAGCCTTCACTATCGGTCCAGTGGCTGGGGCCATGGAAGGCGAAACCGAGAAAGATCACATAGGCGGCAGCCAGCAGCGCAGCTTCACGGAAATAGGCACCGGTCAGGAAACTCAAAACCAATACAAGTTCGAACAATGCCGCCGCCCAAGCCAGCAATGTTGAAAACGGAAAGCCTACTGCGGCGATGTAACCCGCCGTGGCGTTGATGTCGGCAAATTTAAAAGCGCAGCCCATGGCAAACATTGCGGCTATGACTACCCGCGCCAAAAGCAATGCCGCGGTTTTCCAAGTTTGCTGCTGAAGGCTCTGTTCCACGGCTCTCTCTTATATTTAACTGATCTATTAATTAACTAATAAGTTAAATACATGGGGAGGCGGCTCCTGTCAACCGCCTCGCCCTTTCCAATGCCTAAATTCTGTGCCAAGAGGCTCTCCCGACTTTGAGCGGCGCAAACAATGAGAAATTCGAGGTAAACATGAGCGGAAACAAAGGTCTGATGGCCGGAAAACGTGGTTTGGTCATGGGCGTGGCCAATAACCGCTCTATTGCCTGGGGCATTTCCAAGGCCTGTGCTGCTCAAGGTGCCGAGCTTGCCTTCACCTATCAGGGCGATGCTTTGAAAAAGCGTGTGGAACCCCTGGCGGCCGAATTGGGCTCTGAAATTGTTGTCCCATGCGATGTCACCGACATGGCGTCGATTGATGCGACCTTTGTCACGCTCAAGGAAAAATGGGGCAGTCTTGATTTTGTGGTTCACGCTATTGCGTTTTCCGACAAGGATGAATTGACCGGGCGCTATGTTGATACATCGGCTGACAATTTCACCAAGACGATGTTCATCTCGGTTTACTCTTTCACGGCTGTGGCCCAGCGCGCTGAAAAGCTGATGACCAATGGCGGCTCGCTTCTCACACTCACTTATTACGGCGCTGAAAAATGGATGCCGCATTATAACGTGATGGGTGTGGCCAAGGCCGGGCTTGAAGCTTCGGTGCGTTACATGGCGGCGGACCTTGGCGAGAAGAACATTCGCGTCAACGCGATCTCCGCTGGCCCGATCAAGACGCTGGCCGCGTCTGGCATTGGCGACTTCCGTTACATTCTGAAGTGGAATGAATATAATTCGCCTCTGCGCCGCACCGTCACCATCGATGAAGTGGGCGATTCAGGTTTTTATCTTCTGTCTGATCTTTCGCGAGGTGTTACAGGCGAAATCCTGCATGTCGATTCCGGCTATCATATTGTGGGCATGAAGAATCCCTCTGCTCCTGACATGTCGGTGAACAACAGCAGTGAATAGACGGCTGCCGCCCATCATCTTCGTTCGCCACGGCGAGACGGATTGGAACGCCCAAGGCTTTCTTCAGGGTTCCATTGATACAGAACTGAATGCCAAGGGCCGTACACAGGTCCAAGCTGTGGCGCTGGGCCTGTTGAACATACGCGATGAATTGGCGGGTTATGATTTCATCGTCTCTCCACAGGTGCGCGCGCAGGAAACCATGGCCGCCATCATCGCCTGGCAAGAGCGCCCTGCCGAATTGATCCGCACTGAACCACTGGTCCGCGAGCTTGGATTTGGCATCTGGGAGGGGAAACCCTTCTGGGAACTGAAAGCCTCACCGATCTATCCGGCTGATCCCGAGGATCGGTTTTATTGGCGACCGGAGGGCGGCGAGAGCTATCAGGATGGCGTGGCGCGGGTGGATCTTCTGCTTGCAAAACTCGAGCGACCAACTCTGATTGTGGCCCACGGCGCTATCGGGCGCTGCCTGATGGGCGTCATCGGCGACAAATCACCGGGCGAAATCGTCAATATGCAAACGCCGCAAGGCTGTTATTGCCGTCTTGAGAACGGCACCATCGCATGGTTTGACGCCAACAAACTGTCGGCCTAACAAGGCGTGATGTCACACAATACATTCGGCCACCTCTTCCGTGTTACGACCTTTGGCGAAAGCCACGGGCCAGCCATTGGCTGCGTGGTGGATGGCTGCCCGCCCGGCCTATTGCTCACACCGGCCGACATTCAGGGCTTTCTCGACAAGCGCAAGCCCGGCCAGAACCGCTTCACCACCCAGCGGCAAGAAGCCGATGACGTGAAAATTCTGTCGGGCGTGTTTGAGGATGAGCGCACCAATGGTCCGCGCACCACGGGAACGCCCATTGCGCTGCTGATTGAAAATACCGATCAGCGCTCCAAAGATTATACAGCAATCCGCGATTCATTCAGGCCTGGCCATGCCGACATCACTTACAATGCCAAATACGGCATTCGAGATTATCGCGGTGGTGGACGTTCATCGGCGCGTGAAACGGCGAGCCGGGTGGCGGCTGGTGCCGTGGCGCGCAAAATCATTCCAGGTGTGATCGTTCGCGGGGCGCTTGTGCAAATGGGCCCCCACAAGATTGACCGCAAAAATTGGGATTGGGCGGAGGTCGAACGCAACCCGTTCTTCTGCCCTGATGCCAAAGCAGCAAAAGCTTGGGAGGCCTATCTTGATGAAGTCCGCAAATCGGGCTCGTCTTGTGGAGCGGTGATTGAAGTTGTGGCGTCAGGTGTTCCTGCCGGATGGGGTTCACCCATTTACGGCAAACTTGATTCTGAACTGGCCGCAGCGATGATGAGCATCAATGCCGTCAAAGGTGTCGAGATTGGCGCCGGCTTCGCGGCGGTCGGGCAGAAAGGCACCGAGCATTCCGACGAAATGACGCCGCAGGGGTTTCTGACGAATAACGCCGGCGGCATACTCGGCGGCATTTCGACCGGGCAGGACGTCATCGTCAACGTCGCGGTCAAGCCGACCTCCAGCATCCGGCTCGCGCGCCGCACGATCGACAAGGCCGGCAAGGCGACGACGATCGAGACGCATGGCCGGCATGACCCGTGCGTCGGTATCCGCGCGACGCCGATTTGCGAGGCAATGCTCGCGTTGACGCTGATGGATCACGCGCTACGCCATCGCGCGCAGAACGGCGACGTGCAATGTCCGACGCCGAGAATCGCGGCGCAGGCGCCCGCCGACGTTATTGCGCGTTTGCGCAGCGCCGGCGCGACCGAGAACCCGGACCCCGACGAGGCGTGACGCGCGGCGTCGGGCTGCACGCGGCGTAGCGTCATGCAAGGATTGCCCTACTGGCGTCTCGCCGGCATTTACTTTTTTAATT
>JBDSTO010000251.1:0-14180 GCA_039928255.1 Aestuariivirga sp.
CCACGGTATTGAAGTCGAGCTCAGCAAGTACATTCTCGCCTGTGACGAACTTTGTGGCTGCGGAAGATCAGCCGAATGTCCTGTTCTTCCTGGGAGTGCTTAGGAACCTCATCCTGCCGTTATTCCAGTCCTTCGACTATGCGGATATCGCGGTCAGCTCCATCCCCGAGCGCTATGAGAGCAGCTTGGTAAGCCGGACTATCGGGTGCCTTCGTGGCGGCATCAACGCTTGGAAATTCGATGACTACGACGCGTTGCATGATGCCATTATCGTAAACCTTGCTCGGCATACCCCGTACGAGGATTTTTCCCCCTGCTGCTACGATGGCAGGTCCCGATTGGGCCGCGTAAGCCGCCATTTTATCAGGGTTGTTGATCACCCGGTTGTAATACTGGCAATCTTGCGAGACAGATTTGATTTTTGATTATAGCCTCTCACGAAGGATTTCGTAAGGTGCCTTTCCGTCGAATGCACCGTGTGGCCGCGAGAGATTGTAGAAGCTTTCCCACTCGGCCAGTTTTGAACTGAGATCAACGTCATCTTTGTACGTGAGCAACTGGTAGAACTCCTGTTCATCAGTTCTGTGTGAGCGTTCCACCTTGCCATTGAGCTGCGGTGAGCTGGGCTTGATGTAGGCATGACGAATGCCCTTGTCTTCGACATGCCAGTGGAACTTGGCCTGAAACTCGTGACCGTTATCGGTTCGAACTTCACGGATACGGAACGGAAACTTTTCTATAACGTGGTCGATGAAGGCAATGGCGTTGGCCTGGTTGTGACGCTCATAGATTTTGAGGGCTCTGACGCGCGTTGCATCGTCGATGGCCGTGTATTGGTAACGCTTGATGGGTTTGTCGTCTTTGCTTTGGAAAGTCAGGAACTTAACGTCAACCTGAATCTGATGGCCAGGAACCTGCTTTTGGTACCTGATGGTGTGGACTTTGCGAAGCCTGGTGCCGCGTGGCAGGCGACTTGCCCCATTGCGTTTAAGGATGCGGTAGACCCCGGCGCCCGAGATTTTGATATCGTGATAGCGGGCGAGATACCAGACGATCCGAATAGGCCCAAGGTGATAAGTCTGGCGCAGATATAGAACTTTTTCGACGACATCAGGTGGCGTCCTGTTGATGGGGTTCTTTGGAATTGGCTTCTTGTTGACCAACCCTTCCACTCCATCTTTTTTGTAGAGTTCCTTCCAACGGTAGAAACTGGCTCTCCCAACACCGAAGTATCGGCAGGTCTTAACAGCACTTCCACCATCTTCGGCATGCTTGAGAATGCGCAATTTGCGCTGAATATCGCGTTCTTTGTGGTTCATTGAGATCATCCTCCCGCCCCAATAGGGCCATGAAAAAAGATGTCTCGCAAGATCCTACATATCTACACATCGCCGCAAACTTTTCACAGAAACACACAGAGCGAGAAAACGACAATGACTGTAACAATTAATGGCGATTTTATATCAGCGCCCCAAAAATGTGCGGCAAGTATCAGGGTACAAAAAACTACTAAAAATTTCCAAGATAGCGCAGTAGCGGTCCGACTCTGCATCCATGCTAGCAATCTTTGCTTTAGTGCCATTGTGTAAGTTTCCGCTTGTCATAGATTTCTTATTTCAGGGTACTTGTTAGTCCCTTTTCATCCGCAATTGCGAGCAGCGTGTGATCAAGCTGCCGGAGGTCAGAAATCTTGATCTAAGCTGAATACAAGTCCACGCCAATAGCGTGTCACAAGGGCGACAGCATGCTAAGGTAGATCCAAAATGGAAGCCGACCTGTCCAATCCTATATCTTGAACGATTGCAGCGCACGAGTGGCGTTAGTGAAATCTCCGAATAGAGGATGGGTAATCCAATGAGAGGAAGTGGAATTCTCCAAAACGCCTTTTAAATAGATAAGCCATGATGTCGGCGTAGAAATGGAAACTTGTCGCTGACTTATTGCAATGTCTAGTGTCTTGTGCGTAAGGCATTTCAATGTCTGAAGGGCAAAGCCATATGTCACGACCCGACAACGGAGCATCTGAGAAGCCAAAACGTTTTAAGCTGTTTTCTCCGATCCTTGCCGGTGCCTCTTTGAATGAGAGACTGATAGCCTGCTTTGGCGCATTAATAGGCATAGGCGTCACCGGGATGCTTTGCGGTTTGCTGTTTGGCCACGGTACGCAGATGCCGTTGATTGTGGCACCCCTAGGCGCTTCAGCCGTTCTTCTGTTTGCTGTGCCGGCTAGTCCCCTCGCACAGCCATGGCCGATTATCGGCGGAAATACCATCTCGGCCTTGATTGGCGTGACCACTGTTCATTTTTTACCTGATCCGCTTTACGCGATTGGTATCGCGGTGTGTCTGGCGATTCTAGCCATGTCGTTCACGCGATCCCTGCATCCGCCGGGGGGAGCCGCAGCGCTAACGGCGGTGATTGGCGGGGATGCAGTCAAGGATACAGGTTTCTTGTTTCCGTTTGTGCCAATTGCCATAAATTCCGTGGCACTCGTGGCGTTGGGTATTCTTTTCCATAAGCTTTTTCGACACAACTACCCCCACAAGGCCGTTAAACCTGCAGCGACTGCGCATCAAACTGCGGACAAGCCTCCTGCGGTTCGTGTGGGTTTTACAGCGGATGACATAGACGGAGCGCTTTCGGACCTGCACGAGTCACTCGATATTGACCGCAACGACATTGACGAACTGCTACGCAAGGTCGAGCAGCGCGCACTCAACCGTTCGCATGGCGAGATGAAATGCAAAGACATCATGTCGAAAGATGTGGTGCGAGTAGGCCTCTATACCACTCCTGAAAAGGTGCGCGCACTCCTGCGCCAGCACGATCTCAGAACGCTGCCAGTAGTTTCCAAGGCAGGTAAATTGGCGGGCATTGTTGGCTATGCTGAACTTGAGGAAACATCCCCTGATGGGCGCTTGCCGCTGTCGAAGTCAATGACGGCGCATCCCGAAGATGCAGCCATCAGCCTACTTCCGGAACTGACGAGTGGAAAAACACATAATATCATCATTGTTGATGAGCAAGGCGATATTGCTGGAGTGATCTCGCAGACTGATTTGCTGGTTGCACTTGGAAAGAACCTCCTGTGGAGTGTGCCTACATAGACAGGAAATCGGTGAACAGGGATAGGCGCCTGCGAAACTCTCTCCCTAATAGGTATTTACAATTCCTATTCAACTGCTTTAATATGCATTATCAATACCTCTTTAAGGATACCTCACCGTATGATTGCTCCGCAGCGAACTGAAGTTTGGATGTCGGCGCGTCCTGAGGTCACCACAGATCTGATGACGCGCACGAGTCTTGATGAGAGAATACTGACGCGGTTGGTGCATAGCTTTTACGATAAGGTGCGCGCTGACCCGATTCTGGCTCCGGTCTTTGCAGAGCATGTCTCCGACTGGGGGCCCCATTTGGCAAAGATGGTTGATTTCTGGTCCTCAGTCGCGCTGATGACGGGCCGCTATCATGGTTTGCCCATGCACAAACACTTTCCTCTGCCGGTTGAGCAATTACATTTTGACCGATGGCTCATACTGTTCCGTGAAACTGCCCACGAGGTCTGCTCGCCAGAAGGCGCACACTGGGTTACCAGCCGAGCTGAGCAAATAGCTTTTTCGATCCACGCACACATTCAGCGCATGCGGACCAGCGACACGCCAAATATCTGACCCGATACCTTCAAGGAGGTGCGATATTGACTGATATTTCCATGCCAAAGCCCACCAGGGCTCACACGGAAAAACGCCATGCTCTGGCTCCCGGCCCCGACGACGCATTCCAAGCTTTCAGCAAGGCGGTATTTGCCGAAGGAGCACTCGACCGGCGTACCAAGCAACTGATTGCCGTTGCTGCCGCCCACATCACCCAGTGCCCATGGTGCATCGAGGGGCATGTCAAGGCCGCGCAGCGTGAAGGTGCGACGGGGGCGCAGATTATGGAAGCAATTTGGGTGGCAGCCGAGATGCGGGCAGGAGCGTCCTTTGCACATTCGATTAAGGCGTTGGAGTTGATCGACGACAATGAAATCAGCGGCGGTATAATATGAAGGCGGCCACGGCAGCAATTCAGATTTGCCGGGCCTATGATGCGGCCCACGCCAGTGGCGCCCGGCTTCTCGTAGATCGCCTCTGGCCGCGCGGTGTTTCAAAAGCGACGCTTAGACTTGACGACTGGATCAAAGAGGTGGCGCCAAGCAATGATTTGCGTCACTGGTTCCATGTCGATCCCGTGCGCGGGGGTGAATTTCGCGTGCGCTATGTGAGCGAACTCAATCACAATTCAGAACCAGTCGCGCATTGCCTCGTCTGGTGTGCGAAGGGCCCTGTCACGTTGCTCTTTGCGGCGCACGATTCAGAACACAACAACGCTGTGGTATTGCGTGATTACTTGATCGCTTGCCAAATAAAGGAACATCGCAAAGATGGGAACTGATCATCGACTGCATACGCCCCTGTGTGACCGTCTCGGTTGTAATGTGCCGATCATGCTGGCGGGCATGGGTGGCGTTGCTCGCTCAGAACTTGTAGCGGCAGTCGCCCAAGCAGGTGGATACGGCATTCTCGGCATGGTGCGCGAAAGTCCCGAACTGATTGCCGTCGAGATTGATGCCGTGCGCGCTCGCACGAACCGGCCTTTTGCGGTGAACCTGATCCCTGCGGCCACTGATCCCGCTTTGCTGGATGCTGAGTTGGGCGTCTGCATTGACCGTAATGTGCCGGCGATGTGTTTCTTCTGGCATGTAGTTCCCTCCGCACTGACCCGCGCCAAGGCCGCCGGCTGTCTAGTAATTCATCAAGTTGGTTCGTTGAAAGCCGCGCTAGAGGCCGAGGCCGCAGGCGCCGACGTACTGATTGTACAAGGTGTCGAGGCGGGAGGGCACGTGCATGGCACCACGGGCGCGTTGATCCTGATCGAACAGGTGGCGCGGGCGGTGTCTGTTCCAATCGCTGCTTCGGGAGGCTTCGCGACGGGAGCAAGCTTGGTCGCTGCCCTGTCACTGGGTGCGCAAGCCATCCACTGCGGCACCGCCTTCCTTGCGACCGTAGAGTCCTACGCGCATGATTACCACAAGCAGCGCGTCATTACGGCAACGGCCGAGGACACCGTCTACACCGATGCCTTCGCGCTAAACTGGCCTCCCTCTTCGCCGGTACGGGTGATTGCAAATTCAGTAACTGCAGCACTGGGAACCCAATTCATGGGCCATCATCCCGACAGCATGCCCCGTGAGGTGATCGCTGAGGACGCCGGCCGGCCCCTGTTGAAGTACAGCACCGACTCGCCACTGCGGACGACATCCGGCAATCTTGAAGCAATGGCGTTGTTTGCTGGACAGAGTGCGTCGATGATCGAAGCTCTTCCTACTGCCGCTGACCGCATCGCGATTATCATGAAGGAAGCGGAAGCGACACTGGCAAGGCTGGATGCTGTGCCCAGTGCTCACCCGGAGAAGCGGCCATGACAGGTGACAGCGACAAGAGTAGTCGGCCCAGGGGCTATGCCTCGCCGCCTTGTTTTGCACATGAGATTGACCCGGCATATTATAATTCTGCCGACGTCGATCCGCAGCAAGTCTTGGATGTGTCACGTTGGCGCCAAGCTGAACGGGCGCGACTCCTTGGTGAACGTGCGGCGCTCCCAGTTTTGGTCCGCCAAGCGGCCGCAGAAACCATCTCTGTACATCTCGACGCATTTCTAGCCGAGCGCTTTATCGATCTCGCAGGGCTCACAATCTCGGCGTGGTGGCCCATTAAGGCAGAACTCGACCTTCGCTTTTGGCTTGCGGGGCTGGCCGAGCGAGGAGCGCGCGCGGCGTTGCCCTTGGTGGTAGAGCGCGCAGCACCCTTGGCTTTCCGCGTCTGGTCCCCAACAACCCGCATGGAGCGTGGTTTCTGGAACATCCCAGTTCCTGCGGAAGGACCGGAGGTGAAGCCCGACATCACCTTGGCGCCGGTAGTGGGCTGGGACGATGCGAGTTATCGCCTTGGCTATGGCGGTGGCTATTTCGATCGCACGCTTGCGGCTTACTCAACTCGGCCCCTGGCGATCGGCATTGGTCTTCAAGCCGCACGGGTAGCCAGCATATTCCCTCAGCCGCACGACATTCCGATGGCCGCAACCATCACGGAGACTGGCGCTCATTGGGCCCAACCATGATGGCGACCACTGCCGCAATGATGCGTGCCTGGAATGGTCCGACGATCCTAAGTTTCGGGTTCCGGCCGTTCTTCCTTCTGGCAGGTATGTGGGCAGCACTTGCGATGGCGCTATGGATCGGCATGTTAAGCGGGCACAATCTGCTGGCGACTGCCTTTGACCCAGCCTCCTGGCATGCACACGAGATGCTTTTTGGCTATCTCGGCGCGGTCATCGCCGGGTTCCTGATGACCGCGGTGCCGAATTGGACTGGGCGGATGCCCATCGTCGGCTGGCCCCTCGCGAGCTTGGCGGCACTCTGGTTACTGGGACGTGTCGCGGTAGCGGTTTCAGTATTCGCACCGATCCCGGCGGCGCTGACCGATCTTGCTTTTCCAACCGCCCTTCTGTTGGTGATTGCACGAGAAATCCTCACTGGACGAAACTGGCAAAACCTGCCGGCCATGGCGTTGATCGGCGCTTTTATCCTTGCCAATGCGCTGTTTCATATCTCGGTGTTGCGCGGTGAGTATGCCGCTGGAGGAATTGGATTCCGCTTGGGTCTCGCCGTCGCAGTAATGCTGATTTCGTTGATTGGCGGCCGAATCGTGCCGAGCTTCACTCGAAATTGGTTGGCTCAAAGAGCCAGTACCACCCAACCAGTCCCCTTCGGTGGCGCCGATAAGGTCGTGCTCAGCCTTGGTCTCGCATCACTCGCACTTTGGGTTCTCTGGCCCATGCATCCAATAGCTGGCATTGGTCTCGCGATGGCGGGTATAGCGCATCTTTGGCGGCTCTCACGCTGGTCGGGGCGTCATGCCGCCAAGGAGCCACTCGTTTGGGTGCTACATATAGCTTATGCCTTCGTGCCACTTGGCTTCGTATTGATGGGTGCTTCGGTATTTGGATTGCTACCACAGGCGGCCGCCCAGCATATATGGATGGCAGGAGCGGTTGGCCTCATGACAATGGCGGTAATGACCCGGGCGAGTCTTGGCCATTCAGGCCGGTCACTCTCTGCGTCGCGCGCGACAACGTCAATTTATCTAGCCTTGATCGGTTCGGTTTTAGCACGACTTGCCTATGGCATCTCGCCTGGAACGCCGGAACTTCTGCATCTTGCTGCCGGACTCTGGATCGCTGCCTTCGGCGGTTTCGCAATTATCTATTGGCCAGTTCTTGTATTCCCCCGGATTCAGCGCAAGGCAAAGTCATGAAAAGCCCCGAGCGCAACGCAAAAAGGAGTAGCACTTTGCTACCAGAATATTTGATTCAGCATATCTTAATGTTGCGACTAATTTCTTGTGGGTGAGTGAGCAGATCGCGACGCCTAGGTTAGGAATCCAAGATGACGACGTCATCGCCTGTCCTCAGCAGACCTGCCTGTTCGATCTCTCCGTAAACGCCCGCATTCTGCGCTGCAGCCCGAATGATAGTTCTTAACGTACCTGCATCGAAGGCAAGGCCGGCCTGTTCCCGAGTGACGGCGCCACAACGTACTGTCGGACCGACAATGGTAAGTATCGCTGAGCCAATCGCAAGGCGCTTTCCTTTCCAGTCTTGCTCAACGAAGCCTTCAAACTGCGATTCAGTTTCGATCACCACATTGGGGCGGAAGCGTCGCGTGTCCCAGTCGGCCACGGGGTTTAACTTCCTTAAGTTAGACAGTGTGGCTGTCGTGATCAGATGAAACGGCGTGGACAGGAAAAGAGAACCTGGGACCGACACATAGTCTGCCTGGACTTGCGATAGGTTATCCAGATTAGGCAATGCTTCACCGTCGTGGCGTTCAAATGTGGCTTCAAGTTCCCTGAGCCACGTACTATCATCGAACTTGTAACGCCGATAGAACGCAGTATCTAACGCGGGACGTATTGCTTGAAGCGTCGATGGTCGCCCTACAACTGCCGACAGCCGCGCATGAATGTCCGGGTTGCTAACATCCACAATCGTGCCGTCCGCGAAGCTGATCCGAACTGCGGCGCTTTCGTCCGTGGACTCCAGCGCCAGGAATCTTGCCTGGCACTGCAAGAGCTGCGGACGGGTCTTGCAACTCTGGACTTCCTGGCGCGCCTCATCACGTAGGGCCCAACGCCGATCGCCCATCAACCCGCGTTTGTCCAACTTACAGAAATCAATGCGCTCTCCTGCCATTCCTTTGACAGGATAGCGCCAGATGTCACGGATTCGTCCGATTTTCAGCATACGGATATGGATATAATGTGAAATTCTTTTCTAAGCGTTGCGCGGTCCTATGCGCATAAAATCAAAACTAATCCTATTCGATTTTTTTGCAATACCTTTAACGACAACTATTGCGCGTGGGTTACTCAATGTGAATATACGCCCAAAAGCCTGAGACAAAATTCACTTACATAGATACTTGTTTTCAGTATCCCTTTGATTGATCCGATGCCGCAAACAGCATCAAAAGACTTTTGGGTCGTTGAACAAGATCAGCCAATGTTGCCTCATCCAGTCGAGAATAGAAGGCTTGCAGAGCCTCGGCGAATAGATATTTCAATCCGCATGCTCGTGTGATGATGCAAGTGTTTGTCTCTGGATCGAAACATTCCACCAATGGAGATTCCGATTCCGTTAAACGCACGATCGCGCCAATGCTAATTTGTTCTGGTGGTCGAGCGAGTCGCAATCCTCCATTGCGGCCGCGTACGGACTTTAAGACTCCAGCCATCGCCAACTGGTTGGCAATCTTCATCAGGTGATTTTTGGAGATTGAGTAGCTTTTCGAAATTTCAGATATGGTGACTAACTTGTCTGGATGAACAGCAGTGTAAATCAACATTCTCAACGCATAGTCGCTGTAGCTAGTCAGTCGCATGAGAAGTATCGCCCCTTGTATATATGATGTATTTCGTATACATTATAATACAATGAGTTGTGACTAATCGCAATTGAACTTTGGGCTCGTTTTTGACAGACAGTGCCTGAATATATTTGAAGGAACATTGATGATGAATTTGACGCCTTTCGCGCTACTGGCTCTCATTGCATTAGCCGGCCCCGCTTTGGCTGACGGTGACGCTGCTCAAGGAGAGCAAATTTTCAAGAAATGCGGTGCCTGTCACACGGTTGCCGATAAGGCTAACAAAGTGGGCCCTTCGCTGTTGGGCGTGGTGGGCCGCAAGGTCGCTTCGGTCTCCGATTACAGCTATTCCGACAGTATGAAAGAATATGGCGCCACGGGAGCCATGTGGGATGAAAAGACTCTTGATACCTATCTCACTGATCCCAAGGCGATTGTAGCTAAGACGAAGATGGCGTTCCCGGGCCTAAAGGAACAGGCCGATCGTGACAATCTGATCGCTTTCCTCAAGACCAAGATGTAGAGTTACTGAAATTCAGCCTCCAGTATCGGGCCCGCGCAATCTGCTCCAATGAGGCTGATGCGTGGGCTTTTTTTGTGGCGCTGAAAGACGGCTTTTTGATCCAAATCAAGGCAGTCGACTTCGCCATTCCTTACACATGCATATTGAATGCATCTTTCAATGGAGACTATCATGAAAATTCCGAATGCCCTGAGTTGCGCGTTTCTTCTAACTAGTCTCTTGGCGTCCACGGCTTTTGCTGAAACCGTGGTCAAAGTGACTTTGATCGACAAGATGGGAACGCCGGACCTTAGCAAGCCATTGGGTCTCGGGATGGGCATGAAAGCCGACATGTCGATGGCCAAAATGGGCATCGCCATCAATCCCAAGATGGCAGCGCCGGGTCATGTGCGTTTTGATGTCACCAATCTGGCGAGCAACCTTGTCCACGAAGTTTTGGTAGCGCGCATTTCTGATGAAAATCAATTGCTGCCTTATGACGAGAGTCGCAACAAGGTTGACGAAGAAGGAGTTCAGGCACTGGGCTCAGTCTCAGAAATCGACCCCAACAAGACGGCCTCTCTCACTCTTGACCTGAAGCCCGGAAAATACCTGCTCTATTGCAATGTTGCCGGCCACTACATGGCGGGCATGTGGACCGTGATTGAGGTCAAGTAACTAGACCCCGCAACGGCTTTTCCATTCTCAGACAATCCAAAGGATAAATCATGTCGATATTCAATAGAGACGCCTCCGTTCACCTGTCGCGCCGCAGCCTGCTCACGGCCACAGCCGTCAGCGTTGCTGCCGTAGCTCTGTCAAGCCAAGAGGCCAAATCGGACGATGCCGCCGCGGATATTTCGAAGTTGCCACGCGTCAAGCAAACCCTCGTGGCTCCGCCTTTCCTGCCAGAGCATGAGCAGGTGGCCACGGGCGGACCAAAGATCGTCGAGGTGACGCTCACGATTGAAGAGAAAAAAATCGTGATCGACAAAGAGGGAACTGAGATTTGGGCCTTTGCTTACAATGGCTCTGTCCCTGGCCCGATGATTGTCGTGCACGAGGGCGACTATGTCGAACTCACTTTGCGGAACCTGCCTACCAACGCTATGGAACACAACATTGACTTCCATGCCTCCACGGGTGCCTTGGGGGGAGGTGCCCTCACCAAGGTGCTCCCCGGCGAGGAAGTTGTCCTGCGCTGGAAGGCGATCAAAACAGGCGTCTTTGTCTATCACTGTGCACCCGGTGATGTCATGATTCCATATCATGTCGTCCATGGCATGAATGGTGCCGTGATGGTTCTGCCACGTGAAGGCCTGAAAGACGCCAAGGGCAATGCGCTCAAATATGATCTGGCCTACTACATTGGCGAGCAGGATTTCTATATCCCGCGTGAGACAAATGGCTCCTTCAAGAAATATGAAACCGCCGGTGAAGACTTATCCGACAGTCTTGACGTAATGCGCACGTTGACACCCAGTCATGTTGTTTTCAACGGTAAGGTTGGCGCATTGACCGGTGAAACTGCCTTGAAAGCCAAAGTTGGTGATCAGGTGCTGTTCATCCATGCCCAAGCCAATCGCGACTCCCGCCCCCATATCATCGGGGGCCATGGCGACTATGTGTGGGAGACCGGTAAGTTCGGCAACCCACCGGAGACTGGTCTTGAGACGTGGTTCATTCGCGGTGGCTCTGCTGGTGCAGCACTATACAAGTTTCGCCAGCCTGGCATTTACGCCTACGTCAATCACAACCTCATCGAAGCGGTGATGTTGGGAGCAACAGCCCACGTTAAAGTGGATGGCGCGTGGAATGATGACCTGATGATGCAGGTTTCAAAGCCAGGCCCCATGAGGGCCTGATTGATGCTCCGCAGCGCCATTGCAATAGTCATGGGGGCAGTGGCCATGTCTTGGGCCGGCCTGCCCCTCGACCAATCTTTCCGGGATCAAATGGTGCCGGTTGCAATGGCAAGCGATGGGGGAAAGACCATTTATGTCTCGCGCTACGAAGTAACGATCAGCTCATGGACGCAATGTTACAGGGAGCGGGCGTGCGCGCATCCGCCCCCTGCAACTAAGCTCGGAAAACCTGCTCCAGTCACCGGGGTTAACTGGTTTGATGTTCAGAACTACATCGATTGGGCCAAGTCGCGCAGCGGACTAAGGTTGCGCCTGCCAACTTTGGCCGAATGGCGCGAACTCGATCGGACCTTGGTGAAACAAAAACCTCCTCCACTTTTTACTGATCCGCGAATGGCTTGGGCCTCAAACTATGGTCAGGAAGACTCTCCCGGCGGACCTGTGCGAGCCAGCGGCTCATTTTCTATGACACCTGATGGAATCTCTGATCTTGATGGCAATGTCTGGGAATGGACCTCAACGTGCTATAAGCTTGGCTTTGATCAGAAGGATTGTCCTGCCTTTGTCGCGACTGGCGCGCATGAGGCAGCAATGTCGGTATTCGTCGGGAACCCCGCCTCTGGTGGCTGTGCCACTGGGACGCCACCGACCTATCTTGGTTTTCGTCTGGTGGCTGCTCGCTAATTTTGACCTGCTCCCCGATGTGCCCTCCTTTATAGGTTAATCCTGTTCGGGTTTGCTCTGCTCCCAAACGCTGGATCACCTGAGACCAGAGTTTTCGGCCTCTTTCGTCGGCGACGGGCTGGATACGCCACCGGGATTGTGCAGCAAAATCGGTGTCATTTGGCCGATCCCGCTGTGGGGTCTTTCCTCGTTATAGTATCTGCGCCAATCCTCCAACTTTGAACGCGCGTCGTCAAGACTCATGAACCATGTGTGCGTTCAGACATTCACTGCGCACCTTGCTGTTGAATGCTTCGATGAAGGCGTTGTCTGTCGGTTTGCCGGGACGTGAGAAGTCGAGAATGACGTTGTTGGCATAAGCCCAGAGATCGAGATCGCGGGAGACAAACTCGCTGCCCTGGTCGACACGGATGGTCTTGGGGTAGCCGACCTCACCACAGACTTTTTCCAGAGCCATCACCACATCAGCTGCACGGTAGCTGAAGCGGGGATCAATGATGGGGGAGAACTTTGAGAAGATGTCGACCACCGTCAGAACCCTGATCTTCTTGCCCATGGCCAGTTGATCATGAACAAAGTCCCCTCTCAGCGTTTGCTAGCAAACGCTTGACGGGCAATGCATAGCCCAAGTCTGGTTGGGCTGTGATGCCGGGCAACGATCCTCCCGCAGCTTCGCCTTCACCCGTCGCTTGGGTGTTTTGTTACGTAATTGCAGGCCTAATCCGCTGTATAGGCGATATGTTCGCTTGATGTTGATCATCCAGCCCTCCCGCTGCAAAACAACATGCACACGTCGGTATCCATAACGCATGCGCGTCTCGGCAATCTCTTTGATGCGCTTTTCCAGATCGGCCTGTCCACGCCGGTGCGGCTTGTAGTGATAGGTTGATGTGTCGACCAAAAGAACCCGGCAGGCTCTGCGGATCGACACTTCCCATTCACAGCAAACCTTGGTCACCAACTCGCGCTTATGGGCAGGCCTTACAGTTTTCGGCGGAGCACGTCCTGCAGCATCGCCTTGTCGAGAGACAGGTCAGCCACCAACTTCTTGAGCTTGCTGTTCTCGTCTTCCAGCTGCTTCAATCGTCGCATCTCATCGGGTAGCAAACCCTCATACTTCTTTTTCCAATTGAAATACGTGGCCTCGCTGATCCCCGCCTTCCGGCAGATCTCCGCAACCGGGTGACCATCAGCCCCCTGCTTCAAAATGAACGCCTTCTGGGCGTCCGTGAACTTTGATGCTTTCATCGTCTTCCACTCCTCCCAGCCTGGGAAGTTACAGCAGAAAACTCTAATTCAGAATGGTCCAGCTATCCGGGGGCAGAGCAGGTTTTGGTCCAAGTTAGACCGGTTTGCAAACTCGATTGGTGAGCCATAGAAGGACGACACCGCCATCAGCTACAAAAAGCCTCCGCTTTGTGAATACAGGCCGCCAGCTCCACTCACGTTAGCGCCAAGACCCATTCCCTTTGACGAGGTACACTTCTTTCCGGGTCAAATCTCATGGGACAAATTGGGCGAGTTGATTAGCGGAGAATTTCGGGTTCATCGTAGAGATACGGAGAACAGAAATGAGACAGAAATCCGCAACGACTGGAACGTCCGAACAGGTTGTGAAGGACATCAGGCGAGCAACACGCAAACAATATTCGGCTGAGGAGAAAATCCGGATCGTGCTTGGTGGCCTGCGCGGCGAATTCAGTTTTGACGAGCTGTGCAGGCGTGAGGGTATTGCTGGAAGCCTCTACCATCAGGCCTCTTGGAGGCAAACAGCCTCACGACGCAGCTAGTTGGCAGGCTGTGTGCGATGAAAATACTACACGGTGGTTCGCAAGACCTCTGCTACGCGCGAGAAGTGCGTCATCAAGAGAACGCGAGTTTCATCGTCTATCGAAATTCCATGCAGTGCCTTTTGCATACATGTGAGCCAAGCATCCCGCTCAACAAATCCAATTTTGAGGTGGGCATGAGCAGTCCTCACATTTGAATGGCGATAGTGTTCAAAGTATAGCTGGGGTCCCCCCAGGAAGCCGGATAGAAATTCGAATTGTGCCTCCCGAGCGTGTGCGATCCCGTGCCCTAAATTGTGCATGGCTACCAGCGGACTGCCAGCAGGATCTGATTCAACCAAATCGTAAAACACCTTCACCAGATTCTTCAC
>JBDSTO010000252.1:0-8580 GCA_039928255.1 Aestuariivirga sp.
ATTTTGCAAGAAGGCCATAGAGCTTGTCGGCCAAGCCAATGGTTTCGCGCACGTCTT
Organism: Aestuariivirga sp.; assembly: GCA_039928255.1. GTDB lineage: Bacteria > Pseudomonadota > Alphaproteobacteria > Rhizobiales > Aestuariivirgaceae > Aestuariivirga. The sequence continues at coordinate 58 of JBDSTO010000252.1, forward strand.
CGAGATAGATGATCTTGGCGGATTTGGAGAGGAGTTCGATGTCGGGCTGCATCTCCGCCACTTCGATGAACTTGCGCGAGGTGATGATGGTGCGGATTTCTGCCGCAACGCAGGCGGCTGCCATGTTCACCGCACCGGTTGAATAATTGAGCATGGCTGGAACGCGACCGCGCGCGAGCAGGCCGAAGAACGCGACAACAGGTCCATTGGCGTTGGGTAACAGTAGGGCCACGTTCTTCTCGCCCGGCGTTAGCGCGGCGAGTTTTCGGCCCAGCACGGCGCTGCCCATGATGATTTTTGAATAGCTCAAGGGCTTTCGCTGAATGTCTTCCAAGATGATGCGGCTGTGGCCATGAAGTTTTGCGGCATCAAGCAAAGCTTGCGGCAGAGTGCGGTCGATGTTCGAGGTCTTGAACATCATGTTGGCCATGACTTTGTAAAGCTGTTCGCCCTGATGGCTGCGCAGGGTTGAACCTTTTAAATCTGCGCGTGCTGTGAATTTAACCGGCGGCAAAAAGGTCAAGGTGATTTTGGGGAACCAGCGCAGCTTCAACTTGCCTTGCATGAAAGAGAAGGGCGAATAGAGTGCGCCTTCAATGCGCAAGGGCAGAACTTTTGCGCCAGCCATATGGGCGATTGCCGCAGGGCCTTCATAGACTTTCATCAGGCCGCCCGTCACCGTGATGCGGCCTTCGGGGAAGATCACCACTTTCTGTTGGCGTTTTAAACGCTGCACGAGTTCGCGCAGGGACAGCGGGCTTGAGGGATCAATCGGGCACATATCGTAAAGTGCAAAGGCAGGTTTCACCCACCAGGCCTTGGCCATTTCGGTGTTGATTGCAAAAGCTGCACGCTCGGGCAGGAAGGTTGAGATCAACGGGCCATCAAGAAAACTCGTGTGGTTGGGAACGATCAGAACTTTTCGTCCCGCTGCGTGGAAGTTATCCCAGCCTTTGACTTCAACGCGGTAAAACAGGCGGAAGAAGCCGCGCACGAGGCTGGCAAACACGGTCTGCGGCAGGAGATAGATGAGAAAGGCCGCCACACAGAAGTTGACGAGGCCGAGCAGGAGATAGAGGCCGCGCACGCTGAAGCCCGAAGAGAGCAATACGCCTGACAACACCGTTGCCACTGTCATGAAAATGGCATTGGCGATGTTGTTGGCGCCGATGACGCGGGCGCGTCGGTAGAACGGGGTTCTCGCCTGCGCCAGCGCGAAGAGCGGCACCACGAAGAGGCCCGAGCAGGCCGCAATGACAAAAAGATCAAAGAGCACGCGCAGGCCTGCGAAGCTGGTGAGCACGGTGCCATAGCTTTGCAGATTTTCGGGCGTGGCGTTGGCCCCCAACTGGCCCGCAGCGAAATAGAGATCGAAAATGAAGATGCTCATCAAGAGCGAGGCCAGCGGCACGAATTTCACCGTCACCTTGCCATCGAGCAATTTGTTGCAATAGACCGAGCCCACGCCTGTGGCCACGCTGAACACGGCCATGATCAGCGTTCCGGTCTGCTCGCTGGCGTGAAGGTCATTCTTGGCGAAGGGCAGAATCTGCGTGAGGAACACGACACCCATGAACCAGAACCAGGAGATTCCCAAAATGGCCAGTAGCACATCGCGTTTTTTGGCAGCCTGTTTCAACACATCCCAGGTTTCAGTGACGAGATTATAATTGATCTTCATGTCGGGCTGGGCCGATGGGGCCGGAGGCATGAACCATGCTGCACCATAGGCAATGGCCGCCAGTGAAATCATCAGACCACTGACGACATGGGGCCCGAAGCCGCTCAAAATCAAAATGCTGCCGCCGATGGTGCCCATGAGAACCGAGAGGAAGGTTCCCATTTCGATCATGCCATTGCCGCCCAGCAGCTCATCTTTTTTCAGATGCTGTGGCAGGATTGAATATTTGATCGGGCCGAAGAAGGCGGACTGAACGCCAGCCAGAAAAACACAGAACAGTTGCAAGCTTACATTGTTTGAAAACAGGGAATAGCTGGCCAGTGCCACGATGCCGATTTCGGCAAGCTTGATGCGTCGCGCGATCAGGGACTTGTCATATTTGTCGGCGAGTTGTCCGGCAAAGGCTGAGAACAGGAAGAAGGGGATAATAAGAAGGCCAGCTGAAAGCGTGTTGGTGAATTCAGGGTTGGGCACCAGCTCGCGTGACAGGCCGTAAATGAACAGCATCGACAGCGAGCTTCTGAACAGATTGTCGTTGAAGGCACCGATGGCCTGGGCCACGAAGAGCGGCAGGAAGCGCCGCTTGGTCAGAAGTGAAAATTGGCTGTGGCCCGACATGCATTCTCCGATTCAACTGCTGGGAAAGCTTTTCGTCTGGCTTGCGCTGGAGTTCAAGTGGCGAGAATCTCTTCGAGCAATGTTTCTGTTTCGGCGTGATCTGCACTCAGAACTTCTGCACCGGCACCTTTCAGCTTTTCCCGGCGTTCAGCGCTTGTGGAAAAGCCGATGAAATGGACGTTGTTTTCAAGGCCCGCCACCACATCATTCACATTATCGCCGATGAAGATGATGCGCTGCGGTTCAATCCCAGACGCGGCAATGGCGCGTGCGAGAATGGCTGACTTGTGGCCGCCGCCGTCGGCGCCATGGGCGAGACCCGACACAGGATTCCATAATCCCGCCTGCTTCAAGCGCAGCTCGGCGGCGCGGCGGAAATTGGCGGTGGCAATGCCCAGCCTTGCGCGGCCTTTGAACTTCTCCACGAGCGGGCCTGCACCTTTGATGGTTTGTGCGCGTATTTTGCGGGCTTCCAAACGCTGTTCCAAAAGATTGAGATATTCCGCCGTGATGGTGGCGGTTTCGGCGGGGTGAAGATCGTGGCGCTCCACCAGCTCTTTGATGATGTCTTCGTCATTGCGGATTTTGTACGAGTTCCAATCGCGCGAGAGCTTGGCAATATCGCAGCGTGATTTGAATGGCTCAAAGAACAGCTCTTCCTCGTCGCGCTTGAGCTCCAGCAACACGCCGTCAACGTCGAAGATAATGGCCCAGTCAAATTCAGCCATGAACGAGGCGCGGTGTCATTTCGATCAGGGTGGGGCCGTCAGCTTTGAGGGCTGCGGCGATTGCCTTGGCCAGATTTTGCAAGGTGTCGGGCTTTTCGGCGCGACAGCCATAGGCTTTGGCGAGCATCTGGAAATCAGGATTTTGCAGGGTGACCGCATTGGGCTGAATGCCCTTCATCACCATGTCATCGCGGATCTGGCCCAGGGCCTCGTTATTCCACATGAGGATCGGCAGGGCCAGCTTGTGCTCAGAGGCTGTGCCCAGCTCATTTAAGGTATATTGAAAGCCATAATCGCCCATCAGTGCTGCGACGGGCTTTTCACCAACGCCGAACTTGGCACCGATGGCGGCGGGAAGGGCAAAGCCCAAGGTGCCGAAGCCCACAGGATGAATCCAGGTGCGCGGATGCGACATGGGGAATATTTCATTGGCGGCATAGGCGATCTGCGTCATGTCGGAGGCGATGACAGTTTCTGGCGGCAGTGCATCACGGATGACGGCAAGAACTTTGGTCAAGGTCTGGCGCAGCGGCGATTGCTCCGTAGGCGGATTAATTTGAGGTGCTGCCTTCTGGCCTTTCAGACCTTGAGCAATGGCAAGCAGTGTTGCCGCAGCATCGGCCAGAATCGCGATCTCGGCATGATGAGGCCGTGCCAATGAGTCTGGATCAATATCGATGCGGACCATGTTTTTAGTAATCGCGAAGTCTGTGTTCCAGAAGTCCGTTTCCGAAAGTTCAGAGCCTGCGCACAGAATGCAATCGGATTCTGCGAGCAGCTTTTGCGTTTCGGGCAATAACAGGCGGGCACCCCAGCACAGCGGGTGGCTGGCCGGGACTGCGCCTTTTCCTGCCACTGTGGTAATGATGGGTGCGTTGAGTTTCTCGGCAATCGCGATTGCCGATATGCCAGCCGCCAATGCGCCGCCGCCCAGAATGACGATGGGACGCTTGGCTTTTTCGAGCTTGGCAATGGCGGCCTTGATTTGAGCCGCCATTGGCTGTGCGAGACCGGGCAGGCCAGCCGCCGTCCAGCCGTCTTTGCTTGCCGGCTCATTCAGCAAATCAAGTGGCAGTTCCAAATAAGCTGGTCGTGGCCGTGCACTCGAAAATCGCGCGAAGCTTGCGGCGATGGCGTTTTGAATATCCTTGGCGGTATAGGCCCGCGCCGCATGGGATGTGACGGATTTTGCCGCTTCAAGCTGGCTGATCATTTCATGAAGGCGGCCACGGCCTTGGGCGCTGTCTCTGATGTCGAGCGCTGTTGAAAGCACCAACACATTGGACGAGTCTGACCAGGCCTGTCCCATCGGCGTCAATATATTGAGAAGGCCCGGGCCGGTGATTGTAAAGCACACGCCGGGCTTTCCGGTGGCGCGTGCATAGCCATCAGCCATGAAGCCTGCGCCCTGCTCATGGCGCGTGAGGATGTGGCGAATTTTGGAGCGCGGCAAGGCGCGGTACATTTCGACATTGTGGACGCCGGGAATGCCGAAGATCGTATCAACGCCATATTCGCCCAAAAGGCCGACGATGGCCTCTCCCACTGAAAGTTCGGGACGCTTGTTCATGATTTCCTCAATCGGTTTGGAGACATTTCGGAAAGCACCAGATCATGGGCCAGAACATCTTCGGGAACCGTCTGTCTCAGGGCAAGCGCTGCTGCGGTGCGCGATAGAGCAGGTGCTGACTGAATGCCATAGCCACCCTGACCCACCAACCAGAAAAAACCATCCGTGGACGGATCAAATCCGACAACGGGGCAGCCATCGGGCGCAAAGGTTCTAAGCCCACCCCAGGAATGTTCCAGCCGGTTCACTTCAATGGTGGTGGCTTGCATCAAGCGCTCCACACCTTCGGCAATGGCCATGTCATCGGCATAGGCATCATGGGGATCAACCGGTGTTGCATCAGCAGAGGACACGATCATCTTTCCGCTCTGAGGCTTGGCATACCAGGTCTCACCACAGTCGGTGGCCATGGGCCAGGCCATGAAGCCCTCATGGCCTTCAATAGGAATGACACCGATGGAACGGCGTTTGGGTACAAGGCCCAAAGGTGTTATGCCTGCAAGTTTTGCCAGTTCATCGCCCCAGGCACCGCCTGCATTGATGAGGACGGGAGCGGTGAATTGCCCTTGCGGTGTTGTGATGGTCCAGAGATTTTCAATTTTGGAAATGGTTTGCGCAGGCGCCGAGAGAACCAGATTGCCGCCTCGCGCTTTGAACTGTTTCATAAAGCCGCCGAAAATCAGATCGACATCCAGATCGCCCGTTGATGAATCAAGAAAGCCGCGCCTGGCATAGTTGGGCCGCAACACGGGCAGGAGCTTAAGAAGGTCAACGGGCCCAAGTTCCTCGACATTGGTGGCAAAGCCCAAAAAGGCTTCGGCCTGTTTGGCCTGGTCATCAGGCTCGAGGAACAGTGATGAACGCGGTGTCAGCAACGCGCCTTCGGCAAATCCGGTCGTGGGATTGTTGAAAAATTCAGCGGATGCGCGGGTTAAAGCCAGAATGGGCTTTGGGCCATAATTGGGCTCAAAGGTTGCGGCAGAGCGGCCCGTTGTATGATAGGCCGGGCGGTCTTCCATTTCCAAAATGGTGACGGATGCATGTTCGGCCAGATGTGCAGCCACCGACACGCCCGCAATGCCAGCGCCGATGACCAGAAAGTCTGAATGGTTCGTCATGATTTGATTGTGGCTGACTGGCACCACAAAATCCATAAAGTTTGCGACTTGGCGCAAATGATTTTGCCGCTATCATGGGTCCAGACCCAATCCTTGAAGGATAATCATGCCCAAATACAATCAACCCATGTCTGGACTGGTTACGCCGCGCTTTGGCGGCATCGCCACGTTCAACCGTTTGCCGCATGTGACTTTGGATGAAGCCAAGGACATTGATATTGGCATTGTGGGTATTCCTTGGGATGGCGGCACCAGCAACAGGCCGGGCCCGCGCCATGCGCCACGACAGATGCGTGATCAATCCTCGATGGTGCGGCGGATGCATCAGGTGACCAAGGTTGTGCCTTATGATCTTGCCAATGTGGCTGATCTTGGGGATTGCTCGGTGAACCCGGCCAATGTTGATGATGCTCTGGCCCGCGTGGAGGCTTATTTCAAAAAGCTGGTGGCCAAGGGCATTCGGCCTTTGTCTGCGGGTGGCGACCATCTTTGCTCATTGCCAGTGCTGCGCGCTGTGGGCGAGAAAAAGCCCGTGGGTATGATTCACTTTGATGCCCATACGGATTTATACGACAGCTATTTTGGTGGCTTCAAATATACGCACGGAACACCATTTCGCCGCGCCATCGAAGAAGGCGTGCTGGACCCCAAGCGGACCATCCAGATTGGCTTGCGCGGTTCGATGTATGACAATGATGATTTTGAGTATGGCGAGAAAATGGGCGTGCGCTTGGTGCGCATTGAAGAAGCCATTGAGAAAGGCCCCAAGGCCATCATGGCAGAGGCTCGCAAGATTGTCGGCGATCAGGAGACCTATGTAAGCTTTGACATCGACATGCTTGATCCCGTCTATGCGCCGGGTACCGGCACGCCGGAAATCGGGGGCTTCACCACAAGGGAAGCGCAAGCCATGTTGCGCGAAATGCGCGGGCTTAACATTGTGGGGGCTGATGTGGTTGAGGTGTCACCGCCGTTTGATCCTTCAGGGCTCACGGCTTATGCGGGCGTGGTGATGATGTTTGAAATCATGTGCCACATGGCAGAAGCCGTGGCGAAGGGAAGGACGTAAGGGTTTTTATTGCCGGGGGTGGTGCGGGTTAAGAGCCCTCTCCCGGCCTGTCGGCCACCCTCTCCCATTTGCAAGGGCAAACGGGCGAGGGCTCTTCTTGCCTTCTCCCGTTCGAAGAATGGGAGAAGGTGCCCGGAGGGCGGATGAGGGCTCTTTCCGGCTCAAAATTTCAAGCGTCACAAAAGCCTCAATGCTTGCACAAGGCGCTTTTCAAGCTCAATCCCAAGGCATCATGATTCAAAAGCTGAACAGGTTCTGGTATTCCTTGGCACTGGTGGCAGTTGGTGCTGCCGGTGCCCTTGCCATGCCGCCTTACGGCCAGTGGTGGATACTCGGCCCGGTATTTTCGTTTTTCGTTTATGCTGAAGCGGAGCGTAATTCACAAAGCTCGCTCTCGCGTTTTGTAAGCGGTTGGCTTTTCGGGCTCGGTTATTTTCTCGCTGTGCTGCAATGGATCTCCAACGCATTTTTTGTCGATGCCCAACATGATTTGTGGATGATGCCTTTTGCGGTGGGCGGGCTTTCGGCTCTCCTTGCCGTGTTTTGGGGAGCAGCCAATGTCGGGGCGTTTCATCTCAAGCGCTTTGATGTTTCCGAACTCTGGTCCTTGCCATTGAGCCTGGGGCTTGCCGAATTTGCGCGCGGCCATGTGTTGACGGGCTTTCCCTGGGCGGTGCCGGGGCTTGCGGTTGATGGCATGGGTGGTGTTGCACAAGCTGCATCTCTCATCGGCATGAATGGGCTTACGTTTCTTGTGTTGGCGTGGGCGGTGGCGCCCGCTGTTTTCATTTTAAAACTGCGACGCTCTTATGTGGAAGCTGTGGTCGTGCTGTTCCTGCTGCCTGTCTTGTGGGTTTGGGGCGATAGCCGAGAAGCCGGCACCATCCAAGAATTTGTGCCGGGCGTTACGTTGCGATTGGTACAGCCCAATATTCCGCAAAATGAGAAATGGCGTGAAGGCAATGCGCCCAAGATTTGGAACAAGCTGCTCAGCCTTACCAAGCAAGCCCCGGCCAACAATGGTCCCGCACCCACCCATGTCATATGGCCTGAATCGTCTGTTCCGTTCTTGCTGGATGAAAGCAGTGAAGCAAAGGACGATTTGCAAGGAGCACTCGGGGGCTCAAAAATCTTGCTTGCGGGCGCTGTGCGGCGACAACGCGATTCAACTTCAGGGCGCGAGGATTATTTTACCAGTGTTGAGCTTTATGACTCAGGCGCCAATCTGGTTGGAAAATATGACAAGTGGCATCTGGTGCCCGGCGGTGAATTTTTGCCGATGGCGTGGCTGCTTGAGCCCCTGGGTTTGCGGCGCCTTGTCAATCTGCCAGAAAGTTTTGCAGCAGGTTCTGGTCCGCAATCATTGCAGGTTCCAGGGGCCGGCGTTGTCGCTCCCAGCATTTGCTATGAGGCGATTTTCCCTGATGCCTTCTCCGGACTTTCGCCGCGCCCTGATTGGTTCGTCAATGTGACCAATGATGGCTGGTTTGGGGATTCTGCGGGCCCTCATCAACATCTGGCGCAGTTGCGCCTGAGGGCCATTGAGCAAGGTGTTCCCATTGCGCGTGCAGCCAATACAGGTATCTCTGCAGTGATTGATCCCGTCGGTCGCTATGTGGTGCGCTCATCCATCAATGTGATGGATGTGTTTGATGTTGGACTTCCGAAAGCGATTTCAGCAACGGTCTTTTCGCGGTGGGGTTTTCTTCTGCAATTTGTTTTGCCGTTCCTCATCATTC
>JBDSTO010000253.1:0-3492 GCA_039928255.1 Aestuariivirga sp.
GCTTTGAATTTGGCGTAAAGTTCTTCAACGAATTTGGCGTTGGTGCCATAAAGAAAAGACGATTGCTCGAAAGCCGCCGTCACGTCGGTCTTGTTCATGTCCGTCCACCCATCTGGCGTTTCCGGCCTTTGGCACAATCGCCAACTTGCCGGCGGGCGCAATCGCCCCTTTAACCAATGAAGTTTGTAGTCCTAATCAGCAAATAAGACGGAATTGTTACTTTTTCAATCTCTTCAACAAAGTTTCACCCAACATTGCTGGAGAATTTGAAACTGCGATTCCCGCCCGCTTCATAGCATCGACTTTTGAACCTGCGTCGCCCTTACCGCCCGAGATAATGGCACCGGCATGGCCCATGCGGCGGCCCGGAGGGGCGGTTCTGCCCGCAATAAAGCCCGCCATGGGCTTTTTAACCTTGTTCTTGCGCAGGAACTCGGCCGCTTCTTCCTCGGCAGACCCACCGATCTCGCCAATCATGATGATCGACTTGGTCTTGGGATCGGCCAGGAACATCTCGAGGATGTCGATAAATTCCGTGCCTTTGACCGGGTCGCCGCCAATGCCCACAGCCGTGGTTTGGCCGAGGCCTGCATTGGTGGTCTGGAATACGGCTTCATAGGTCAAGGTGCCCGAGCGCGAGACAATGCCGACCGAGCCTTTTTTGAAGATATTGCCGGGCATGATGCCAATCTTGCATTCGCCGGGTGTCAAAACGCCGGGGCAATTGGGCCCAATGAGACGTGACTTGGAGCCCGACAGAGCCCGCTTCACGCGCACCATGTCCAAAACCGGAATGCCTTCGGTGATCGCAACGATCAATGGAATTTCAGCGTCGATCGCTTCGAGAATGGCATCGGCTGCGAAAGGAGGCGGCACATAGATGACGGACGCGTCTGCGCCAGTCATTTCGCGGGCGGCGGAGACTGTATCAAATACGGGTAAACCTAAATGCTTTGTACCACCTTTGCCGGGTGTCACGCCGCCCACCATCTGCGTGCCATAAGCAATCGCCGACTGGGAATGGAATGTGCCTGCTTCACCGGTGAAGCCCTGGCAGATGACTTTGGTTTTCTTGTTGACGAGAATGGACATCAGGCAGCGTCCTTCACAGCTTTGACAATTTTCTTGGCGGCATCGTTCAGATCATCGGCGGGCAGAACATTGAGGCCCGAATTGCGGATGATGTCTTTGCCGAGTTCAACATTCGTGCCTTCGAGGCGCACCACCAGCGGAACCTTGAGGCCCACTTCTTTTACGGCGGCGACAACGCCTGCAGCGATGATGTCGCATTTCATAATGCCACCAAAAATGTTGACGAGGATGCCTTTGACTTTCGGATCAGCGGTAATGATCTTGAAGGCCGCCGTCACTTTTTCCTTGGTGGCGCCACCGCCGACATCGAGGAAGTTTGCAGGCTCAGCGCCATAGAGCTTGATGATGTCCATCGTTGCCATGGCAAGGCCTGCACCATTCACCATGCAGCCGATTGAACCATCCAAGGCCACATAAGAGAGATCATATTTCGAGGCTTCGATTTCCTTGGGGTCTTCCTCGGTCAAATCGCGCAGGGCCACAATTTCAGGGTGACGCATCAGCGCGTTGGAATCGAAGTTCACCTTGGCATCAAGGCAGACCAGTTGATTGTCCTTGGTGACAACGAGCGGGTTGATTTCGAGAAGGCTCATGTCCTTTTCGGTGAAGGCCTTATAAAGTCCGGCAATCATCTTGTTGGCCTGCTTGGCGACATCGCCCTCAAGTTTCAAGGCTGCTGAAATGCGCCGGCCGATATAGGCCTGATAGCCCGCTGCGGGATCAACCGAGATCGTGGTGATCTTTTCAGGCGTTGAGTGGGCCACTTCTTCAATGTCCATGCCGCCTTCGGTCGAGACGATAAAGGCGATGCGCGACTTGGCGCGGTCAACCAGCATTGAGAGATAAAGTTCGCGGGCAATGGCCGTACCTTCTTCAATGTAAAGGCGCTGAACGGTTTTGCCTTGGGGGCCGGTTTGATGGGTGATGAGGTTCATGCCCAACATGCGCGTGGCTTCGGCCTTCACGTCGGCCACCGATTTTACAACTTTCACACCGCCGCCCTTGCCGCGTCCGCCGGCATGGATTTGGGCTTTTACAACCCACACAGGGCCGGGTTGTGCTTCGGCGGCTTTGACCGCTTCATCTACCGTGAAGGCTGGTGTGCCCTTGCCTGTCACCACGCCGAACTGGCGGAGGAGTTCCTTGGCTTGATATTCGTGGATGTTCATTTCTACCTCATTTAATCATCAACCCTCTCCCCTTGCGGGAGAGGGTTCTGAGCGAGAGCGAAGCGGGAGAGGGGTTTTTTGGAGGCAGACCCCTCTCCCGATTTGCTCGTTAAAACTCGCAAACCACCCTCTCCCGCAAGGGGAGAGGGTTAGAGAGAATGTTTTAAGCCAATTCCGGTGCCAGTGTCTTTGCTGCCGCCATCAGGCCATGCACGGCTTCAACCGATTTCTGGAAGCCGGCCTTTTCTTCGGCGTTCAACTCAACTTCGACAATGCGTTCAACACCGTTTTCACCAATCACCACGGGCACGCCAACATAGGTGCCTGTGACACCATATTGGCCCGTCAGATGCGCAGCACAGGGGAGCACGCGGCGATAATCCTTGAGATAGCTTTCGGCCATGGCAATGGCAGAGGAGGCTGGCGCATAATAGGCCGAGCCGGTTTTGAGGAGGCCCACGATTTCAGCGCCGCCATCACGGGTGCGTTGCACGATCTTGTCGATCTTTTCTTGCGTGCTCCAGCCCATCTTGATGAGGTCTGGAACTGGAATGCCAGCCACTGTCGAATAGCGGGTCAATGGAACCATGGTGTCGCCGTGGCCACCCATGACGAAGGCATTCACGTCCTTGACCGAAACATTGAATTCTTCAGCCAGGAAATGCTGGAATCGGGCTGAGTCCAAAACGCCTGCCATACCGATCAGCTTGTTGGTCGGGAGCCCTGAAAATTTCTGCAAGGCCCAGACCATCACGTCGAGGGGGTTGGTGATGCAGATGACAAATGCGTTCGGCGCATGAGCCTTGAGGCCTTCACCCACCGACTTCATCACTTTGAGGTTGATGCCCACGAGATCATCGCGGCTCATGCCGGGTTTGCGCGGCACACCTGCGGTGACGATGCACACATCAGCACCCTTGATGGCTTCATAGGAATTGGCACCCGAAAGCTTGGCGTCAAAACCTTCAACGCCGCCTGATTGGGAGAGATCAAGAGTTTTGCCCTGGGGCAGGCCTTCAGCAATGTCGAAAACAACGATGTCGCCCAGTTCCCGCAAGGCCGCAAGATGGGCCAAAGTGCCCCCAATCATGCCGCCGCCGATGAGAGCAATCTTCTTTCGTGCCATTCCTAGGATCCTTTGTTGCAGTGCAAACTTTGCGGTTTGATAGACCTGTTATGGGAAGGCTTCAATAGTAAAACCCTGAGGGACGCCCCTCAAAGACGCTTGGCC
>JBDSTO010000254.1:0-6495 GCA_039928255.1 Aestuariivirga sp.
CCTGACGAGATTGGGTTGGGCCAAAGCCCGCGAGGCGGTGGCCAAAGACACGTTTGCAAGCTTCGCCACATCCGTAAGCTTGGGCCTCAACAAAGACGGTCGTTTGGGCTTTGCCGATTCATTCATCGTCAAACTATGCCGGAAACACCCCCACCTTGGCGAGCCAAAATCATATCGGCGGCTTTTTCGGCGATCATGATCACGGCCGCATTGGTATTGGCGCTGACCATGGACGGCATGACCGAGGCATCAATCACCCGCAAACCGTCAAGCCCGCGCAAGCGCAAGCTGCTGTCGACGACAGCCATCGGATCATTTCCCATCTTGCAGGTGCCCACCGGATGAAACTGGGTGTGGGCGCTTCGCTTCACGTATTCATCGATCTGAGCATCGGTCTTGATGTCTGATCCTGGATTAAGTTCTGGTCCCCGAAACGGGTCGAAAGCCTTCTGCGCAATGACATCACGGCAAAGCTTGATCCCGTCTCTCAGCACACGAACATCTTCGGGCGCTGCGAGATAATTGGGATCAATCGCCGGTGCCACGGTTGGATCGGCCGACGTGATCATGATGGTGCCCACGCTCTCGGGGCGCTGCACATTTATCAGCGGCTGAAAGCCATGTTGCTCGTGAAGCTTCACGCCGTTTTCGCCATAAATAATCATGACGAAATGCACCTGGATATCGGGCGCCACCAGCTCTGGCCGCGTTTTCATGAAGCTGACGGCCTGAATGCCGGGATGGGATATGGGCCCGGACCGTGTGATTGCGTATTTCACCAAAGACTTCGCGATGCTGAAGGGTGTCAATTCCTTCAACAGTGAAATGGGTTGGAGGCAGAATTGCTGGATTTCGGTTGCAACGTGATCGGAAAGGTTCTGGCCAACGCCCTCCAATTCGTGAACTGTCTTGATGCCCAAGCCCTGCAAGTGATCGCCAGCGCCAATGCCTGAGAGTTGCAACAGTTGCGGAGAGTTTATGGCACCCCCCGACAGGATAACCTCGCGGTCGGCCATCAGCGTTTCAGTTCTGCCCTTGCGCACATATTCAATGCCAGCGGCGCGACCCGATTTGACGATGATGCGGGAAGCCAATGCATGGGTGATGACTGTGAGGTTGGGGCGAGACAAGACAGGTTTCAAATAGGCCTGCGCCGTGCTGGAACGACGGCCATCGCCAATCGTACTATCGATCGGCCCAAAGCCTTCCTGGCTTGCGCCGTTGACGTCGGGGTTGCGGGGATAGCCCGCCTGCACGCCCGCATCCAGCCACGCTTTGGCCAGGGGGTGAAAGTCCTTGAGGCGCGAGGTGCGCAATGGGCCACTTCCGCCGTGAAACTCATCTTCGCCGAGTTCCCAGTTTTCGGCGCGCTTGAAGTAAGGCAACACATCGGCATAGGACCAGCCGCGATTGCCGAGCTGTGCCCAATGATCAAAGTCGGATGGATGGCCGCGCATATAGACCATGCCGTTCACCGAGCTTGATCCGCCGAGAACTTTTCCGCGTGGCCACAAGAAGCTTCGTCCATAGCAATGCTTTTGCGGGACGGTTTTATAGCCCCAGTCAACGGCACCTGACATCATCAGATGGCGATACCCGGCTGGCATATGGATAAGAGGGCTGCGGTCCTTGCCGCCCGCCTCCAGCAACACAACATTGATCTTGGGATCGGCACTCAACCTGTTGGCAAGAACGCAACCTGCGGAGCCTGCGCCGACGATGATATAATCTGTCATGGCTGAACCTGTTGTTCATTCTGCACCCACTTCAGCAGATGCTCGGCGACGGCGACCAGAACTCCAGCCTGATTGTGCACATCAACCTGCGCGCGGGTGCGTCTACGCTCTTCATCAATTTCCGTGATGGTGTAGGTGACGGTTACCGTGTCGCCCAGGAACACAGGACTGAGAAAACGAACACGGTCATAGCCAAGTGCAACAGGTGTGGAATCAATTCCCTTGGACAGGCTGCGCTCAATCATCAGGGTGGATGCTGTCGACATGTAGCCAACCAACAGTGCGCCATGTGCAATGCGGCGGCCATATTTGGATTTCTTCATGAACTCCTCGTTCACATGATTGCCCGAGAAGTCTCCCGTTATTCCGGCGAACATATAAACGTCGGTTTCACCAACGGTCTTTGCGAAGGTGACCGCATCACCCATTGTCACGTGCATGGATTTCATATCGGAACCTCTTGCTTAATCAGTTGACGGCATCATCAGTTGCAGGGCGTGCCACGACACCTTTTTTCAAAAGTGCATCGGTTTCGACTTTGGAAAACCCCAGCTCATCCAGAATGGCCGTGGTTTGCGCACCCAGTTCCTGCGGGGGAAGCCGCACGGAAGGTGCTTTTCCCTCATAGCGAATGGGATGGGACAACAGCGTTATGGGTGCACCGGTAGCACCGGGCATTGTCACAAAGCTTTCGTTGTGGATCACTTGAGGATCTTCAGCGAGACGGGAATAATCATTGACTGGTGAATGCCAGATCGACCGCTTCGTGAAAATTTCGCACCACTGTGCTGTAGTTTTCGTCTTCAGCGCGCGAGAAATTTCCAAGACGGCCTCTTCACGTCGCTCATAGCTTTCGGCGTCGGGCACGCGGTTGGCTTCTGGAATGTCCAAAGCATCACTGAGTGTGGCAAGCGATCCCAAGGAAATCGCAATGAAATTGTCGTGGGTCGAATAGATGCCGTAAGGTGCTCCGAAATACCAACCCGACAATTCCTCCTGCTGGCGGATGTCGTCGCGCTTGTCGCCATTCAGGAAGCAGACGAGCGATTCCATTTGCAGGTCAAGTGCCGCAGAAAGCAGGCTCACATCGACGCGGCCACCTTGCCCCGTGCGTTGGCGCTTGAACAATGCAGCCAGAATGCCTGCTGCAAAGAGTGCGGCACCGTGGTGGTCAACGGCTGATACGCCCACGGCGCGCGGGCCGTCTTTCTGGTTACCTGTAATGGCGGCAAGGCCCGACATCGCTTGAATGATAAGATCCTGGCCTGGCCTGTCCACATAGGGGCCATCGGGGCCAAAGCCTGAGGCTGCTGCATAAATGATGTCAGGTTTGATTTTCAGAATGTCTTCGTGGCTAAGGCCGAACTTTGCCATGACGCCGGGGCGATAATTTTCTGCAACGACATCGGCTGTCGCAATCAATTTGCGGGCGATGGCAACGCCTTCAGGGCTCTTCAGGTTCAGCGCCATGCTGCGTTTGTTGCGATTGCCTGTCAATTGAAGCACCGACTGGCCATCCACCTTGCGGTTGGCCCCGCCGAATTTGCGTTGGAATGCGCCCTCGATAGGCTCGATTGCAATCACGTCCGCGCCGAGGTCGGCCAAAAACTGCACGCCCACGGGCCCCATGAGAAAATGGTTGAAACTGATAACGCGAATGCCTTTGAGGTGGTCCAATTACAACTCCAGTCTAATTAATGCCGCAAAATGAAAGCGCTTTCATTTTTAAATTATGCGCATTGCTTTTTTTATGCAAGGTGCGTGATTCAAATTTCACCCAGTTTAGCCCAGAAAAATCCATCGCTCTCATTCTTGTCCAGAATGATATTGCGGTCAAATTCGGCCCGGCTCTGAGGATGGTCCTCGCGGAAATGGCTGCCGCGGCTTTCGCGCCTGTTCAAGGCGGCTGATGCCATCAGATTGCCAACCGTGATGAGGTTGGCCAATTCAACGGCGCGCGCAAGATCATCAGGTGTTTCAATGCGCGCGTGCTCTGCAAGTTTCTCATCAAGTTCAGCACAAACATCGCGGAAACGGCGCAGGCCTGCTTCATCGCGCAGGATAAGGAGATGGCGGTTGGCGGCCTGCTGCAATTCTTCGCGCAAGGCTTGCAAGCTGAGGTCACCTTCGCGGGAAAAGCGCGATGTGAGTTCGAGTTCTTGGCGGCCAGTCATTGCGATGTTGGGATGCGAAATCTTTTTTGCGCGCTCTGCGGCGGCACGGCCCGCGCGGGCTCCAAACACCTGGCATGTCACCGACATGTTGCCGCCCAGCCTGTCGGCGCCATGGGGGCCTGCTGCCACTTCTCCCGCAGCGAACAATCCCTTGATATTTGATTGGGCATCGCTGTCGATGCGCAAGCCGCCATTGATGGCGTGGGCCGAGCAAGTGATTTGAACTTTGTCTTTGTAGAGATCGGTGCCGCGCGCCTTATACCATTCGTAGGTGGTGGGCCACATGCGCGCGATACTGCGGCTTTTGTCCGAAAGGATGCGGTCAAAATCGCATCCTTCAAAATCGAGATAGACGCCACCTTCGGGCGTTCCCCTGCCATCATTAATGGCTTTTTGAATTGAAATCTCAACATAGCGCGATATATCACTGGAACTAAAGGGAAAATGTCTCTGCTTCTCGTTGATTACCGCTTCAAGAGTCAAACCTTCGGGAAGATAGTCCGAAACAAAATCCTTGCCATCGCGATCCGTGAGATTTGGTTTGGCATCCCACAGATAATTGCCGAAGAGGTTGATGAACGGCTTGATGACGCTGACGCCCGCTTGCATGAATTCCATGTTGACCAGATGTGCACCAGCGCGGTGCGCCATGGCATAGCCATCGCCTGTGATATCGGATGGATAAAGATTGGTGCGGAAAAGCTGGCTGGCACCACCCGTTGTGAGCACTGTGGATTTTGCGCGCAGCACCACGGGCTTTCCATCGGCATCAATCGCATAGGCGCCAAAGCACTCACCCTCTTGAACGATGAGATCGACGATCATCAACTTGTCCATCACGCCAATGCCGCGGCGCGTAGCCTCGGTGCCCAATGCCTTGACGATCGGCTTGAAGTGATCCTTGATCACATGCGAACGGGGCTTGGATGAAAAGCAGGCCTTGAAGACGAGGTAGTGGTCTTCATCGCGCTCGAAATAGACACCATATTGTTCGAGGTAATGCAGCGCGTCTTCGGCTTCACTGGCAAGGATGGCGCTGAGGCGCGGATCGGACATGCCCTGCCCCGCCGTCAAGATATCCTGCAGAAAAACTTCCGGGCTATCGGTCTTGTCGCCCGCAGCATCGGGCACATTGAATGCGCCAACTTCGGCCACGCTGTGAAAGGTTGCACCACTTTTTCGGAACTCGCCCTTGATCACGGCCAATACGCTGGCACCTGCGGCTTCTGCTTCGAGGGCGGCTCGGAGTGCAGCACCGCCACTGCCCACGATCAGCACATCGGTTGTCACTTCGCGAAAGGGCGTGGTCATGGATTTTCGGCCTGTGGTTCTTCAATACACTTAAAATGAAAGCGCTTTCATAATTTTATAGCGATATTTTGAATCCGGAACAAGCGCAAGTTTGAGGGCGGGCAACACGTCAAGGGGCCGCCCTTGTGCCATTCAGCAACAGGAGCGTCCCCTTAAGACCGGACTGTTATTTGTGGATCGCTACCACACGTGCGGGAAAGCCGGAGCCGCCCTTGGCTTTGGGCCAACTGGCCATGATCAAAGCGCCCGCTTCGGGAACCTTGTCCAGATTGGTCATCACCTCAATCTGCCAGCGGTCCAGCGAGAGCACATAGTGCTCAAGGCTGAAATCCCCAGCCGACGTGGCAAGGCCAGGATCAGTATCCAGTTGCTCATGGCCTACGGCTGTAATGCCGCGTTTTTCGAACAACTCCTGAAGGACTTCTTTTGACCAGCCGGGACAATGGGAGATCTTGTCGTCGCCGCGATTGTAGAACAGCTTTTCATCCGGCCAACGCTTCGACCAATCGGTACGCAGGGCCACGAATGACTTTTCGGGAATCCTGCCATTGCGCTTTTCCCAGGCCGCCACATCATCCAAAGTGGGTGTGGCATCAGGATTAACCGCAACACGCGCGCTGATATCCAGCACCACGAGCGGCAAGATCATTTCGTTGACTGCCAATTGATCGAGCGTGCGCCCTCCCTTGATGAAATGAACGGGTGGATCAACGTGGGTGCCCCATTGACCCACGAAACTATAGTGGTGGACCTGAAAACCGTTGCCCTTCTCAAAATCGAAGAACAACGAGCGCTCCTCATCGGGGAAAGCCGGGAAGTGCGGCTGGCCCGGATGGAACGGGTGTGTGAGA
Organism: Aestuariivirga sp.; assembly: GCA_039928255.1. GTDB lineage: Bacteria > Pseudomonadota > Alphaproteobacteria > Rhizobiales > Aestuariivirgaceae > Aestuariivirga. Next base: position 6,073 of record JBDSTO010000254.1, read on the forward strand.
TCGGTGAAAATCGCGCCAGCCAGGCTGGCGCGATAGAAGTTCCAAAGGGTTAAGTCGCCCAAGATATCAGGGCTCCGCCACGAAGCTCGGCGCAGCTTCGCTGGCCAAAAACAACTTGCCGTCCTTCACACCGATCACGGACACTGACTTGTCGGGAACAGCGATGCCTGGGCGATAGGAGATCATGCCCGTCACGCCGTCAAGGCCCGACGTTGCGGCAATCGCATCGCGGATTTTGGCTGAATCAACCGAACCTGCGCGCTTGATTGCATCGGCCATCAGCTTCACAGCATCATAACCCAATGCAGCGAATGCGTTCTCCGGATCAACCTTGTAGGCCGCCTTGTAGGCATCCATGAACTTTTGCACCTTGGGAGTGGCACCTGCACCAATATAGGAGTGCGTGGTGAAGTAAGCGCCTTC
>JBDSTO010000255.1:0-15991 GCA_039928255.1 Aestuariivirga sp.
GTATTGTCTACCTTGCCTCAGAATACGGTCGCTATGGCTACCGCCGTGTAACAGCGCTGTTGAACGATGGTGGCATAGAGGTTGGCAAGGATCGGGTTCAACGCATCTGGCGTCGTGAGGGGCTGAAAGTCCCAAAGAAACAACCAAAACGGGCTCGTCTCTGGCTTAATGACGGATCCTGCATCCGGCTTCGCCCCGAGCGACCCAATCACGTCTGGAGCTTCGACTTTGTGGAGACTCAAACCCACGATGGGCGGCGGATCAGGCTGATGACACTGATCGACGAGTTCACGCGCAAATGTCTGGCGATTAAGGTTGCAAGGCGGATCAATGCCATTGGTGTCATCGAGACGTTGGCAGATGCCATGCTGTTCAATGGCATGCCGATCTACATCCGTTCCGACAACGGCCCGGAGATGGTCGCCAAAGTCTTGCGCGAATGGCTAGCAGGATTGGGCACAGGGAACCTATACATCGAGCCTGGCTCACCGTGGGAGAACGGCTACTGTGAATCTTTCAACGGCAAGCTCAGGGATGAATGTTTAAATGGCGAAATCTTCTACAGTCTCAAAGAAGCGCAAGTAGTTATCGAGAAATGGCGCGTTCACTACAACACCAAACGCCCGCACTCATCGCTCAGCTACAGGCCGCCAGCACCACTCACCATCGCACCTAACCCGCCCCCTCTCGACGAGGCGTCAAACATGCAATAATCTCTCATTGCGTCTGGTACAAAATATCGGGCAGGCCAGTTTGGCTCTCCTAAACGACCAACCGCTTTTGGGCCCGCATGTTCTCTTAAGTATATTTGGTGCGTTAACTTCATGACATTCGCATTGCGAGAATAAATCCCCGGCAGGAATACTTCGTTATGTAGTTGGGATTTCATTGGTCTGCGTACGCAGACGAATGTTGCAATGTTTTGGAAGTCGGCCGGCGCTCTGGTTTGAATTTCACAATCACTAAGTAGATTCCGAGTCTGTTCCGCACGGCGAAGCTCTTGCAAGGTCAATTCATCTTGAACTTTGTGTCAGAGAAAAAACTCAACGCGTAAATGATTGTCAAGAGCGACCAAAATCTGAAACACGATATTCGCGACGAATTGAGCTTTATTGTCTTTCTTAGAGGAATAATGTGATGAAAAAACCTTACCAATCCCAATCCCCCGCGGCGCTGTTTGAGCCCGCGGTCGCCGGCGCGTTGATACTTGCCAATCGCATCGTTATGGCACCTTTAACGCGAAACCGCGCAGGGCCTGGCCTAATACCGGGTCCGTTTGCGGCGGAATACTATTCGCAAAGGGCAACGGCCGGCTTAATCATCACTGAAGCTACTCAAATATCGGCTCAAGCCCAAGGTTATTCTGGCACTCCCGGCTGTTATACCGATGATCAGGTGGCGGGCTGGCGCAAAGTAACTGATGCGGTGCATCGGCGCGGCGGTACTATCGTTGTTCAACTTTGGCATACGGGCCGTATTTCACATACCAGTTTCCAAAAGGATGGCGGTGCGCCAGTTGGCCCTTCGGCAATTTGTGCGAACGTCAAGACTTTCGTAGCAGGTCAGGGCTTTGTTGACGTCTCGATGCCTCGCGCTTTGAGCCTTGCTGAAATCCCGGGCATTATTGAGGACTTTCGCTTTGCTTCCACAAGAGCCATCGAGGCAGGCTTCGATGGAGTGGAATTACATGGTGCTCACGGATATCTGCTCGACGCGTTCTTGAGGGATGGAACGAACCATCGCACAGATTCCTACGGTGGCTCGAGTGTCAACCGCGCACGACTGATCCGAGAAGTTACCGAGGCCTGCGCAAAGGCTATTGGCGCAGATCGCCTCGGCGTTCGTCTTTCGCCTGTTTCAACAGCGGGAGATTCCAGAGATCGCGACCCGCAAGCGCTATTTGACCACGTGGTTACGGTTTTGAATGGCATTGGCCTGGCCTACATACATGTTATCGAAGGCGAGACAGGCGGAGCCAGAGATAGCGTGGCCTTTGATTACGCCGCTCTGCGTGACCATTTCGACGGCATATGGATGGTGAACAATGGATACGATCGAAAAATGGCGATGGACGCTATCGCGCAGGGTCGTGCTGATCTAGTTTCATTTGGAAGGCTGTTCATCGCCAACCCTGACCTTGTGCGCCGACTTTTCGAGAATGCTCCATTGAATAAATTGATGGGGCAGGAGACGTTCTACGGAGGCGGTGCGCATGGTTACACTGATTATCCTGAACTGGGCGATAACGGTGCCTTGTCTGTATCTGCCGAACCTGCCGCAGCATGAACTGAGTTGAGAAGTGGCAAAGTTGGAAGATCCCTACGAAACCTTGGGCGTGCCGCGCGGTGTCAGTCAGGATGACATCCGAACGGCCTACAGAAAACTTGCTAAACAACACCATCCCGACCTCAATCCTGGCAACGCCAAAGAAGAAACGATTTTCAAGAAGATCGCGGCAGCAAATGAAATTTTATCTGATCCAATCAAACGCGGGCGCTTTGATCGAGGAGAGATTGACGCTGGCGGCCAAGAGCAACCTAGTGGGCCCTCCTATCGCGGCCACGCAGAAGGTGAAGCAGGCCGCCGATATAGCCGCGGTGGCCCGGAAGCGAGCGAATGGAATTCAGAAGACTTGAACGACATATTTGGTTCGATGTTCGGCGACGGACGTCAAAGCGCAGGCAGTCGTAAGCGCGGGGTGGATGAGCATTACTCTCTGACCGTGGACTTTATTGATGCAATCAACGGAGCGACCCGTCGGCTGACATTGCCCGATGGGCGAATCTTGGATGTGAAGATCCCCGCAGGGACGGTTTCGGGGCAAGAGTTACGCCTGCGCGGTCAAGCAGGTGCTGGACAAGCAAAAGGAGCGCTAGGTGATGCATTCATCTCAATTCAGGTTTCACCGCATGGCTATTTTGAACGCGACGGGAATGACATTCGCCTGGTGCTACCAGTATCAATCTCGGAGGCCGTTTTGGGCGGGTCGCTTCAAGTGCCAACTCCCCGCGGATCAGTCATGATGAGAGTGCCACCTCATTCGGACAGCGGAACAGAACTCAGACTACGGGGTCTAGGAGCGCCGAAGCACAATGGCCAAGCCGCCGGAGATCTTTACGCGACATTGCGAGTTATGATCGGAGTGCCAGATCTACCGTTAGAGGAATTCCTGACCAAGTGGAAACCTTCGGAGCCGCCAAATCCAAGGAAGGCGATGGAGGCTATGCCATGATCGGCATCGACCTTGTCATCACGCAGAACGCCGGCTTGCGAAAGCAAGATCTGGAACGATGGATTTTAAATGAATGGGTCCGGCCTGAAAGGAACTCTGGCGCTTTTACTTTTGGTGAAATTGACATTGCGCGTGTGAAATTACTTCGACAACTCAGCGAAGAAATGGACATCAACGAAGAAGCGTTGCCAGTTGTTCTGTCCTTGCTTGACCAGATCTACGATTTGCGTCGACACATGCTGGCGCTTGGTGAGGCGATCACAGACATTGCGCCGGAACATTTTCGGCACGATCTCCTGGCGCAATTGGCCAAGCGCGCACCAAGGCCTTGATAACTGGACGTCGTCGGAGCGGAACCGGCACATTCGGACGCATCCGAAGCGTGAGTAGATTCCGTCCCTACCACCAATGAATTCACGCGGATAAGGTCTCTGTAACTGAAGGGTTGCAGGGGTCTGTGTCCCTGTCGTCAGAAAAGCCTAGTTAATAAGACCGAGGATTCGATGACGTCCAATACCGATCAAACCGGACACCAACCCAACGCCAAAGCTGACGCATGTCAAGACGGCGAAACGTCCGCGATGGATACGCCATCAGATAAACTCGGATTACAAGTTGAAGCGCTGCAAGCTGAGTTGGATGAAATGCAGAATCGCTGGATGCGATCAGAAGCAGAGATTGTTAATGTGCGTGCGCGTGCCAAGCGCGATGTGGACGAGGCACGTCAATTCGCCGTGCAGAAATTTGCCAACGACATGATTGACGCTGCCGAGAATCTGCGGCGCGGGCTAAACAACTTACCAGCCGCCACCCCGGATGAACCAAAAAGCATCTCGGGCCTGCGTAGCGGTCTAATGGAGGTCGAACGCAGCTTTCTGGGTCTCTTGGAGAGGAACGGTGTGAAGAGTGAGAATCCAATTGGCTCCATGTTTTCACCGGACTTTCACCAGGCAATTGCCGAACGTGAGACAAACGATCATTCGGCTGGCACCGTCCTACAAACTCTTACGCCGTCTTGGAATCTCAATGGCCGCCTGCTGCGACCCGCAATAGTTATCGTTGCAAAATCTGCATCCCAGGCCAGTGCGGAAAAAATCTATTCTGACGCTGCCACTCCAACAGATTAAAAAGGATATCTATCATGAGCAAAGTCATCGGCATTGATCTTGGAACAACAAATTCCTGCGTCGCCATCATGGAAGGCAAGGACGCCCGTGTGATCGAAAACGCTGAAGGTGCACGGACAACGCCAAGTGTCGTGGCCTTCGCTGACAATGGCGAACGACTTGTCGGCCAAGCCGCCAAGCGGCAGTCGATCACAAATCCAACCAATACCATCTATGCCGTTAAGCGCCTTGTCGGCCGTCGCTATGACGATCCTCTGGTAGAAAAGGACAAGGGCCTTGTTCCTTATGGCATTGTACGCGGCGATAATGGCGATGCCTGGATCGAGGCGCGTGGCAAGAAGTATCCGCCGTCTCAAATTAGTGCCTTTATCCTTGGCAAGATGAAGGAGACGGCAGAAGCATTCCTAGGTGAAGCAGTATCGCAGGCTGTGATTACTGTACCAGCCTACTTCAATGACGCGCAGCGCCAAGCCACGAAAGATGCAGGCAAGATTGCTGGCTTGGAAGTGCTTCGCATTATCAACGAGCCCACTGCGGCGGCCTTGGCCTATGGGCTTGATAAGAAAAAGAGCGGCAGGATCGCAGTCTATGATCTTGGCGGCGGCACCTTTGATATTTCGGTTCTTGAGATCGGTGAGGGTGTCTTTGAAGTGAAGAGCACCAATGGTGACACCTTTTTGGGCGGCGAGGATTTTGATGCCCGCGTAATCGATTATCTTGCCACTGAGTTCAAACGCGAACAGGGAATTGATCTGCGCGGAGACAAGTTGGCGCTTCAGAGGCTGAAGGATGCAGCCGAGAAGGCCAAGATCGAACTGTCATCAGCAAAAGAAACGGAGATCAACCTGCCCTTCATCACTGCTGATGCGTCGGGTCCAAAGCATCTCGTCATAAAAGTGACAAGGGCGAAGCTTGAAAGCCTTGTAGAGGATCTGATTACCCGCACGATGGAACCCTGCAAGGCTGCACTTAAGGATGCTGGTGTGACCTCAGCTGAAATTGATGAAGTCATCCTTGTCGGTGGAATGACGCGCATGCCCAAGGTGATCGAGGTTGTGAAAGCGTTCTTTGGCAAAGAGCCTGCACGGAACGTGAACCCCGATGAGGTCGTGGCAATCGGCGCCGCTGTGCAGGGAGCTGTTCTCAAGGGTGACGTCAAGGATGTCCTTTTGCTGGATGTTACACCGCTCAGCCTTGGCATCGAAACAATGGGTGGCGTGTTTACGCGCCTGATTGAGCGCAACACAACAATCCCCACGAAGAAGAGCAAGACGTTTTCGACCGCTGATGACAACCAAAGCGCCGTTACAATCAAGGTGCTTCAAGGTGAGCGGGAGATGGCGGCCGACAATAAGGTGCTTGGCAACTTCGACCTGACCGGAATTGCTCCAGCGGCGCGTGGTGTTCCCCAGATTGAAGTCACCTTTGATATTGACGCGAACGGTATAGTCGCGGTTCAGGCCAAGGATAACGCAACTGGAAAGGAACAACAGATCAAGATCAAGGCCAATGGTGGATTGGCCGAGGCCGACATCAAGCGGATGGTACAGGAGGCGGAGACAAACGCCGAGTCAGACAAGGCACGGCGCACATTCGTCGATGCCAAGAACCACGCGGAAACGATGATGCACCAAGTCGAGAAGACGCTGGCAGCACATGGCGACAAGATAACAAGTTCTGACAAAGATGAGCTGAAAGCCGCCTTATCAGGCACCCGCAGCGCTGCTGATGGCACTTCTCTTGAAAGCCTCACGAAAGCCACGGAACGCCTAGAACAAGTCACAAAAAAAATCGACAACGCCTTGGCCCAAGAGGATGCCTCCGCTTCAAAAGCTGATGAAAAGCCCACAGCCCAACAATCCTCAGGCAAGCCTGATGAAAATGTTATCGACGCCGAGTTTGAGGATGTCAGCCCTAGTTGAAAATAAACAGTTCGCTTTGCTTCTTGACCGATGAACGCAGCTAACTTCGCAGGAATATGACGTGAAAAACAATCATAGAGATCGCTTGGCCTTGAACAGGATAGAGCGAGATCAGCCGACCACCAAGGTTACGAGCGAGCTTCTAAATGAACATGTTGCAAAAAAGCCGCCCCTGCTTGCTGCGGTTGATCGGCCGGGCTTCGACTTGGGTGGCTCAACAGGCAAGACCACTGCGGGAACTGGCATAGGTTTAGGTGACGATGCGGGAGAAAACCGGATTGATCGCAGCCTTCTAGGCCGTCATGCAAAACCTATTCTCAGCAAACCTCGTTGGCTTGGCCCGGATGCTGACATAGACCCGCCGAAAAAGCGATAAGCTAAGTAGGGCAAAGGTTGTGTTAGCCTAGCTTGCTGAGGATTTCGTCAGCCATTCGTTTGATCCTGGCCAGATTTTTGGCAGTCAGTTTGCCTGCAGCGTGCTCCTCAAACGCGCGCGCCTTGGCATTGCGAGCATGGATTGCATCAGGCATCGGATTCCCCCGCGTTTCAGGCAGGCCGAACACGCTGTCAGGAAGGGCGTTGCGTTGGCGGGTCGTCAGCCGAGTCATGGGTGCCGCCCCAATTTCCAGAAGACGCTGCGATGAAACGCGCCGCCGCGCTCAATATAAATCATCTTCATGTTAGACCACCGTTCCAAAAATCCATCCCACGACGGCGGTTGCAGCCATCGCGAGCGCCCCCCAGACCATAACCCGAACCGTTCCACGCAATATTCCGGCCCCACCGGCTTTGGCGCCAATCGCACCAAGTATCGCTAGAGCAGCCAGCGTGCCGATCGAGACACCTATTTGCGACTTGGCCTGCGGTATCGCAAAGGCCAAGATCAGCGGTAACGCCGCTCCCGAGGCAAAGGTTATCGCCGAAACAAGTGCGGCCTGTATCGGGCGGGCCGTCATATTCGCCGTGATACCTAATTCGTCACGTTGGTGCGCGGCCAACGCATCGCGCGCCATCATGGTCTGGGCCACCGTTAGAGCCAACGGATCGGGCAAACCCCTAGCTACATAGATCGCGGCGAGCTCAGCCAGTTCACCTGCCGGATCTGCTTTCAGTTCCGCTGTTTCCCTAGCGACATCTGCTGCTTCAGTGTCTGCTTGAGAACTGACCGAGACATATTCGCCCGCCGCCATCGACAATGCGCCAGCCACAAGACCCGCTAATCCCGCCACTAATACAGCGCTCTTCGAGCCCGAGGCCGACGCAACGCCTAAGATTAAGCTAGCGGTGGACAAAATTCCATCGTTGGCACCCAGAACAGCGGCGCGCAGCCAACCAATACGGCCGATCAGGTGGGATTCCCTATGGCTCATGTCAAAGGCCACCGCTAACTGGCACCATCACTTCGCTTCGGCGCGGGAACCGAAGTATCCAAGGCGGGTTGTCGCGTGCAGGTGTCACGGGGCCAGTGAATAAAAACCAAGCGGTATATCCCCGCAGATTAAATTCACCCGCTGTCAGGACGAGCTCGAATTTCGGTTCCTCATTGGCCATGTTGGGATCCTTTGTCGTACGGGAGAATTTTCACAGTAGCGCCGATACTGCTTTGGCGCACAGCCTCGGAAACTACGCAGGCATGCCGCTCCCGACGCTAATGGGTAATTTCCGATCCTATGAAGGTCATTCGCAATGGGCCACGTTGAGGCAGTCGCCACCTCGATCTCACAATGAGAGTTCAGTGGTGAGAGTCAAAAGAGGTTCGCCATGCTCGATAATCTGACTGCGCAGGCTGCGGCAAAGTTGCCGCCCAAAATTCACCAAGACCGGATCACCAACACTTCGTCCGAGAAAAAAGAAACCAAGGCGCTGAAAGTCATCATCGACGCCTGATGACTGATTGATGACGCGATCGGCGACCTAACCGGGTCGTCGAATTCAACCCAGAAAGCAGTAACTAATCATGAATTATCATAGCCTCAGCCCCTTCAATGGAAAGCTTAGCAAATCCTTCGACGGGATCACTGACCCACAACTCGAAATCAAAATTGCTGCCGCCGAGACCTGTTTTAAGGCATGGCGTCAGAAGTCCTACGCTGAGCGCGCCGTGATTGTCGCCAAGGCTGGCGAAATGCTGCACAAGAAGGCCGACGAGTTCGCCCGGATTATGACCATGGAAATGGGCAAGCGCATTGGCGAGGCTCGTGGTGAGGTCGAGTTTAGCGCTCGGATTCTTGCTTACTACGCCAAGAACGCCGAGCGCTTTTTGGCGCCAGTGAAGCTTAATCCCACCAATGGTGAAGCTCATATGGAAAGCAGCCCAATCGGTATTATATTCTGTGTAGAGCCCTGGAATTTCCCCTACTACCAACTTGCGCGCGTCGCTGGTCCTCACCTGATGGCTGGCAATACGCTGTTGGTCAAACATGCCGGTATTGTGCCGCAGTGTGCAATTGCCTTCGAAAAGCTGTTGATTGACGCTGGTGCTCCAGTCGGTCTCTATACCAACCTGCTGATTTCATATGATCAGTGTGATAAAATCATCGAGGATCCCCGCATCAAGGGTGTCGCCTTGACAGGCAGCGTGGCGGCTGGACGTAGCGTTGCGGCCCAAGCGGGTCAGAATCTGAAAGTGTCCTCGATGGAACTGGGAGGTAGCGATGCCTTCATCGTTCTGGAAGACGCTGACCTTGATCTGACTGTTCCATGGGCAGTCTGGGGCCGGATGTACAACACCGGTCAGACCTGTTGCGCGGCAAAGCGCTTCATTGTTGTTGAGAGCGTAGCTGACAAATTCCTTGAAAAGTTCCAGGCAGCTCTTAGCGCGCTTAAGGCCGGAGATCCGTTGGACGAAAAGACGACGCTAGGCCCGTTGTCGACTGAGCAGGCTTTGCTGGATCTGTTGAAACAAGTTGATCTTGCTGTGTCTAAAGGCGCCAAAGTTGTGATGGGTGGCAAGCGCATCGACCGTCCCGGTTCGTTTATGGAGCCAACCATTCTGACCAACATCAAGCCGGAAAATCCGGCCTTTCGCGATGAGTTCTTCGGCCCAGTGGCATCGTTCTACCGCGTCAAGAATGAAGATGAAGCCATTGCGCTTGCCAATGATTCCGACTTCGGTCTCGGCGGCTCTGTGTGGACCAAAGATGTCGAGCGCGGCAAGCGCGTTGCCAGCCTCGTCGACACCGGCATGATGTTTATCAACAATATCGACTGGACGGAAGCGGAGCTGCCATTTGGTGGCATCAAGAACTCAGGATACGGCCGAGAATTGGGCGACATGGGCATTCAGCAATTCGTCAACAAGAAGCTGGTCCGCATCCATAACACCAAAGCTCCGGCGTAAATTTCGAGTGAAATCGAAAACAACAAGGGGCCCGCATCTCGCGGGCCCCATTTCGCCTGCGGATCGCAACGCCTCGCTGAACAAGGAATTCCAATGTACGTCAATATCGCTGTTCTGAAGGAAACCCCAACTGTCACTTTGCAAATCTCTTTCGTCGGATGATCGACACGATCAGATCGGCCAAAATCGCGTTTATCAGGGCAAATTAGCCTGATATTGGACTGCCCGGGAGGTAGTTGATGTTCATCGAAGAACTGATGCAAACGGCACACGAAAAGCTTGTGACAATCGTGGACGACGCTAAGCTGATTGACGCCGCTAAACTCCTGAGTGCCGGGACGGACCTAGTGATCGTTTGCAATGGCGACGGTGTTCTTCAGGGTGTTGTCACAAAAACTGACGTTGTGAAGCATATCAGCGGCTGCGATGGCGCGGTCTTCATGCTCCCCGTCGCGACGGTGATGACGCGCGATGTCGCGTCATGCCGGGGGTCGGATTATCTTGCCGAAGTGTCTGGGTTGATGAAGCAGCGGCATCTGAAGACCATCCCCGTAGTGGACGTCAATAACCGACCGTTAGGAGTGCTGACAGCGCGGGTCATTCTTCGCGCCCTTTTGGGAAACGCCAAGTATGAGGAATCCCAATTGATCAACTATATAGATGGGCTCGGTTATCGATGAGCGATACAGGATTCATTCAAATCACCATCGGGAGGAAATCATGAAGACTAAATCCGCACCAGCTCTAGATGCGACCAAGGTACTCAGACAGGCGTTGTCGAGATGGGAAAATGAAGGCGGCTGGCTCAAGTCAGAACCGTATGATCCGGGTGTAGACATTCCCGACTTGACGAACGTCGAAATTCTTCACCTTCGCGTCCGACTAATTGCGCTTGAAAACCTGATGATCGCCGTATTGGCGGAAGGATCGGATCGGCAGCGTCAGATGGCATGTGATATGGCGGCCTATATATCTCCTCGGTCCGGCTTTACGCCCCATGTCCTGACGGTCAAGGCAGCCGATCACATGACCGATCTCGTAGGCCGCGCCGCCCAATTTCGGACCGTGCGTTAGTGAAATCTATCTTTCGGTTCGTTGTAGCGCTTGCGGGACTTAATCTGATTTGGGAAATCGGGCAGTTGCCTTTCTACACCCTGTGGTCCGACGGGAACTGGCAAGTGATCGGATATGCTGTCGTTCATTGTACAGCGGGCGACATATTGATTGCACTTGCCAGCATAGTACCGGTGCTGGCGCTCAGAAGCTGGCGTTGGCCTTTGCCAGGGCGTCAGAGTGCTATTTTTCTCGTAAGGTTTATTGCTATAGGCGTGGCATATACAGTCTTTAGCGAATGGTACAACATCGCTATACGCAAGAGCTGGTCTTATTCGGATTTGATGCCAGTTATACCGCTTCTTGGCACAGGCGTTACGCCGCTGCTGCAATGGGTCGTGGTGCCCGCGCTGGCCTTCTGGCTCTGCTCATCAGCCACCGCAATGCTCTACAAGTCAGCGGAACATTGACCTTCGATAACGTTACAGCCATCTTTCAGTTTAATAATTATATGGCCGAGAAATTGCGAACGTCTTTCTAGGAAAGACAAGCTACTTAATTAATCAAACAACAGACTTAACCCCGCAGGTTCATGTGTTGCCCTGAACCTAGTTCAAGCGTTTCGACCGCGGTATACAAGATAAGCGACAACTAGCACGACCAGCAGTATGCCGATGCCTCCAAACCCGCCCATTCCCCAACCCATTCCCCATCCATCGTGCATCATCTTTATTCTCCTTCAAAAACATTGACACCATAACTATGTGAATTACTGTCATAACTGATGCATCTTGATATCAAGTGATGGCCAAAACAGTATCGCAATTCCCAGACCTTGATTCAGGGTTTAGTCGTCGGCAGCCCTATACGTGCACCCATCGCTACAAAATCTGCTTCTTTCATGTCCTTGGACCCCTTCAGAAAGGCGACAATATCCCAAAGTTCGGGATCCGTGTTCGACGCTTGCCAGCCAGGCATTCCAGTAAAACGAATCCCGTTCTTGACCACCCAAAACGTCTCGGCATCGGTCATATCGATTAAGTCTGCGAGCGGCGGCGCAGGTGGATTGAGGCCAACAGACATGATGCCAGCGCCCAGTCCACGCACAGAATGACACATGGCGCACTCGCCTTGGAATAAGCGGAAACCGTTGTCGACCTGAGCCTGGCCTGTTGGCTTCGGCGCGACAATCCCTTTCGCATGGTAGCTAATGGAGGCTTCTCGCGTCGTCACCAAAAGCCATTGCAGCGGTGCCTGATCGGGCACTAGTGCGGAGATGTTGAAGAAGCCAGCATACATGATCAACCCGCCAAGCACCGTCATCACCGCAAGCCCACCCACGGTGTAAATCGCCAGAGCAGCCAAGACATGCTTGCGACTGTGTGCCCAAAATCCTGTTGTCAATATTTCGTTCCTTGTTTTGACTGCCTTACATTGGCCAATAAACTACTCGGTCCCAACCAGCATAAGAGTTCGCGATCCGCCCGCGCGGGATGCTAAGTGCGATTAGCAGGGCGCCAGTTGCGACCTCGCTCCAATTCGCAAATGACGAGGCGTTGCCCTTTAGCAGCCAAGGTGCCGCAATAAACCACAACCCAAAGGCAATGTTGATGAGCCGCAACGGCCGCGCCACCTCGGCAAAGGCGATGATCGAAAAAGTCACTACGAGGGCACCGACGAGATGATCGCTGTTGGCCATGTTGCCGGTCGTGCCCAGAAAGAGTCGCGTGAGCATAAAACATGCCCCAATCGCGACACTCACCAGCAGTGTCCAAGGAATCGTCACTCCGCGTGCCGCCTGTCCGAGCATGTCACCCATTGGCGCGCCCAATCCTTTGGCCGGATCGGCAATACCGCCCTCCATTGCACCTCCTGTCCAGAAGGTGCGCCAGAACGGCTTGCCCTTGAGCTGCGCGTCAACCAAAAACTGCCCCATCGCGACGAACTCATCGAGCGAATAGGGAATCATTATTATCATAGCCAAACCGGCAATCAGGCAGACTGTGCACCACGTGCCAATCACAATTGGTTGGATGATGATAAAGTAAATGCTGACCCCGCCAAGCGGAAGGATAAGCACGGCCAATGCCAAGACCATCCATGGCATCGTACGCCAGCGGGTCTTGCCACCCATGAAGGTCATCACAAGTTCCAGCATATAAACCACAGCACCGAGCGCGCCATCGGCAATCGGCCAAGCCTTAGAGGCATCCGAGGTGATGATGGTCTGCGTCCCCGTTCCGAAGAACGGATCCCATGCACTGTCGATATGGCCGAGCTGATAGGCGCCCATATATCGCGCAATGAAAAAACCAATCAGCGCAAGGGGTGCCACCGGAAAGCGTTGCAGCCAACTTGAGGGGGTATAAGACCATCCGGGTGGCACGTCTGGCCCACCCATCATGCCCTCCATACTCATCCCGGGCATCATCGGGATTAGCACCGACAATGCGATCACCAGACCGCCAACTAAAGTGTCATTGGCATAGGCCGAAGCCAGCGGTGTCCAGAACACCAGCGGTGCCAGGAACAGCCAACCACCAACCACGGCCAGCGCCCATTGCGCCCACGGATAACGCCTTGACGTATTAGCTGCGAGATAGCTGAACAAGATCACGAGCAAGCCCGTGCCAACGTCGCTATAGGTCATCCACAGATTGCGTGTTTCAAACGATGAAAGCCCGCGTTCGGCCATGACCCGCAGCGCACTTGTATTGGGAATGAATAAGCTGAGATAGCCAAGTGTGAAAGGGCTGGCCACCAACCAGAACCCCAGCATCACGTTGAGATAGTGGGGCCAGAGCATAGCCTTGTGGGCATCCGTCATCATATCGCCGGGGCCTTTGGCACTAGGTATGCCAGCCATTCCCTTCATATCTGTCATGCCGGCACGTCCGGGCATCGAAACCTGTCCAGCAGCAGCAGCCACAGCAACTTTGGGCACCAGAGTCATGCCGCATTTTGGGCATTTCCCGGGAGCATTACGCAAAATCTCAGGGTGCATCGGGCAGGTATATTCTTTGGCGACAGCTATGGAAGACGCATCCTTCTTCATTTTCACGCCGCCGGTTCCAGTGTCATGCCGCAGCGTGGACAGTTGCCAGCCGAGGACTGACGGATGTTGGGGTGCATCGGGCAGGTATAGGTGGTGCTCGCAACCTTATATGGTAGTCCCGCCGCCATCTTGGTGTCGCGAGGTTCAGCTTTCATGGCGCTGTGACTATGTCCGGTATGGGCATCAGCCAATTCCAGAACCCGGTTCGCCGCAGGTTCATGTACCGCAGGCATTTCGGGAGGCAATTCCAACCCGTGTTCGCGGTACCATACCGACGGATCAGCCTTCAGGGCAGCAACCATCTTCGGCATGGTGTCGCGCAGACTGCGGGTGGGCTTCCAGCCCAACATTGTACGGGCGCGTGTGACGTCAAGGATATAGTCATCATCAGCACGGTCAATCATCCAAGGTTTGATGAAGGGGCCCGGCCCTGGTAAAAGGCCCTCTGCCCAAGCACCGGCCTTGGCAATTAGCGCGGGCACACTGTAGGTCTCCCAAGATTCGCCATGGATTAACTTGATGAAACCATGCTGCAACTCGTCGTAGCTCAACGCGTCGCTTTCACCGATCAACACCGTCATCTCATCCGGCAGCTTTGCCCGTCGCTCGACGACCAGTTCGATCGCATCGACCAGATCCTGCATGTGCAGATAAGACAGACGGTGCGAGGTTTCGCCGGAATAAAGGTGGCTGGCAAGCTGACGTTCAAAGATTCGTTGGATTTGATTGGCGAGCGGCGGCGAATGGCACACGTCGTCATAGACCCCAGCCAGCCGGAGGATCGCGACCGGTATCTTGCCATGTTCAGCACGGATCATTGCTTCAGTCCGCACCTTCGATTCAGGATATGCCCACGTCGCGCCAATCGGCGAGTCTTCTGTGAGCAATTCGCCCGGTTGATTGGGGGCATGCACCAGCATTGTGCTGGAAAAGATGAACTGTTCGACCTCGAAGTCATCTTGCAAGCCACGCAGCAGTCGCTGGGTGCCTTTGACTGTGATTTCTTCATACTTCGGGTTCTCTTCACCCAAAAAATCATAATAGGCGGCTAGATGAATCACCGCCGCGATCTTTGATCCGTGATGCGCCCGCAGCATCTTGAGCCCTTCCTTCACGCTCGTGTCTAAGCTGATGTCCACAGCGATGCGCAAACATTCGGGTGGCGGCGGGGCCTGGGCTTTGAGGTCAAAGCCGATCACCTGACCATATTTGCCCGTCAGACGTTTCATGATCGCTGTACCGATCCGCCCGTTTGAACCGGTCACCAGAATCAAGCCTGAATTGTTGTTCATTTTGGAAATTCCTCATCTGCACTATATAGGTTTGACCACTGCGATGCCTTCAGGCGGGGCTGATAATCACCTTCAGCGCCTTGGTCTTGGCGGCATTGCCAAATGTTTCATAGGCAGCCTCGCCTTCGCCCAGGGAGAAGCGGTGGGTGATCAAAAGGGCGGGGTCGATTGTCTTTGCTGCCGCCGTCTTGAACAACATCGGGATCGTCGCGGTATCGACCAGTCGCGTGGTAATCGCGATATTGCGATCCCATAGTTTTTCCAGGTGCAGACTCGCAGGCTTGCCGTGCACTCCTATATTGGCAATCCTGCCCCCCGCCGCAACGATCTGCTCGCAGAGTTCAAACGTGGCAGGGATACCCACCGCCTCAATGGCGGTATCGACGCCGGCCTTGTCAGTCAGCTTCATCACCGCTTCGACTGCCTTGCCATCAGTGCTATTGACGGTCGAGGTCGCGCCGAATTTCTTCGCGATCGCCAGGCGGTTGTCGTCAAGATCAATCATGATGATCGAGGCCGGTGAGTAAAACTTCGCGGTTAATAGCGCTGCTAGACCCACAGGCCCTGCCCCAACGATGGCTACCGTCGATCCTGGTACTACCTTGCCGTTCAGCACGCCACATTCGAATCCTGTTGGCAAGATGTCGCTCAACATCACCAGTGCTTCTTCGTTGGCGCCCTTGGGTAGGTGATAAAGACTCATGTCGGCAAATGGCGTGCGTACGAATTCGGCCTGTGTACCGTCAATCGTGTTGCCAAGGATCCAGCCACCGTGGATGCAGTGCGAATACATCTGTTTACGACAAAAGGAACAGGTCCCACAGGCGCTGACGCAGGACATCAGCACATGATCGCCCTTCTTGAATAATGTCACTGACGTGCCGACACTGTCGATCACGCCGACGCCTTCGTGCCCGAGGATACGGCCTGGCTTCGCGGTTGGCACGTCGCCCTTTAAGATGTGCAGATC
>JBDSTO010000256.1:0-2907 GCA_039928255.1 Aestuariivirga sp.
TCAATTTTTTCATGCCCGCCTCATCGGCAGGGGCCTTGGCCTTGACGCGGGCTTTTTCCTGCGCGGCCTCAAGATCAGTCATGGCGCGCTTCACCATCTTGAACGCCAACACGCCCAAGGCCAGCACCACCAGATTCCGAATAAATCCCATCACAATTCTCCTGCAGGCCTAGAGCTTATCACAATCCGAAACGTTGCCACAAGGCTCGTTGCTCCAAGGAGTTAAAAGCAGCTTCGGGCAATTCCGTGGCAAGGCTTAATCCAAATCGTCTGAGACCCCAGCCTTTTGGAGCTGAAATTTCCGTAATCTCGACCTTGTCGCCAAATTTGCGGCGAAGTTCGGTTTCGATGTGGCCGATGCCATCGATCAAACCAAGCTCCAAAGCTTTCCGTCCCGTCCAGAATGCACCAGTGAATAAATCTGCGTCATCATTCAGCTTGGTCCCTCGGCGAGATTTCACTTCGGCAATGAAGCTTTGGTGGATTTCTTCGAGCATATCTTTGAGCTTGGCCACTTCTTCGGGGTTTTCCGGCTTGAAGGGATCATTGGTGCTCTTGGACGTGCCCGCCGTGTAAATCCGTCGCTCAACACCCAATTTGGCCAAAGCTTCAGGAAAGCCAAATCCGCCCGAGATCACACCGATTGAACCAATGATGGAATTCTGGTCGGCGTAGATTTCATCAGCGGCACAGCTGAGCCAATAGCCGCCCGAGGCCGCCACATCTTCACAAAAAGCATAGACCGGAATTTTGTGCTTCTCGGCCAGCCTGCGAATGTTTGAGGCAATCAGGGCCGATTGAACGGGAGAGCCACCGGGGCAGTTGATCGCCAGCGCCACGCCTGAGACGCCCTTTTTGAAGGCTTTCTTGAACAGCGGCTCAAGCGATTTGCCGCTGAGGCTTGATTGCATGCTGCGGCCCGAGGCGATGACGCCTTCAAGCCTCACAACATGGATCACAGGGGTTTTGACGCGAAAGCGCGAAGGGATGAGCCGCAGGAGTTTTTTGAACATGCGTTGATCTAGGGACCAGCGCGGGAAATATCAAGAATGGAGACTAATCAGCGTGTTTGCCCGCCTTGCCGCCAGACATGATCCTGTCGATCAGGGCCAGCAGCAGGGCAGAGACGACAAACGTCATGTGGACGATGGTGAGCCACATGATCTTGTCATCGGCATATTGGTCGGAATTGAGGAAGACCTGCAAAAGATGGATGGAAGAGATGGCAACGATGGTGGAGGCAACCTTGATCTTGAGGGAACTTGCATCGATCTTGCCGAGCCAGGACAATTCAGCATCGCTGTCGCTCACATTGTCCAAGCGGCTGACAAAATTTTCATAGCCCGAGATGATCACCATGACGACGAGGCTCGCCACGAGACTGGCGTCAATCAGGCTGAGAATCTTGAGAATGGCGTCGGTTTCTTCCAGCACCATCACCTTGGAGAAAAACTCCCAAAGCTTTTTCGCAAATGAAATGGCGTAGAGCCCCAGGGCAGCCGTGAGACCAAGGTAAAAAACCACAAGCAGCCAGCGTGAAGCAAGTATTGTGCTCTCAATCACATGTTCAAGGCTCTTGAGCTTGGATTTTTTCAGGTCCGGCATTGTGTCCCCCGATAGATGATCATGCGATTTAGGAATGCGGGGTGACAATATCAAGAAGGCGCAGTCAATCAGCTCTGACCTTAAAGTTGGGAATGGCGCGCCATGATGAGTGCATAGGCGGGGCTCGCCATATACTAGCGCAACCGCCAGGCAGCACCGTCGCGCAAAACAGCTTCGGCATCCTCGGTGAAGGTTGAATCAGCCTTGTGCATGACAAGTCCCGGCAAAAGCTGCATCGGCGCTTTTGAGCCTTTGACACCTTGCACGATCACGCGCGACGCAGCAGTGCCCTCGCGCGCATAAAGGGGTGCCACGCGGATGTCGCCAAAGCGATTTTCCATGCAACCCAAAATTTTTCCAAGAGTCTCGGCACGGTGGATCAGCGTCACCGTCCCGCGCAAAGCCACCATGGCGTGCATCACCTTGATCCACAGATCAAGATCATCGGGGCCAAAACTGTGCGCTTGCGCTTTGAGAATGCTGGGCGATGGGGTGACCTTGCCGTCTTCAAAATAGGGCGGGTTGGCATAGGCGTGGGCGAATGAGCCATGCTCGGGCATGACGGTTAGGTCGCGTCGCATCGCTTCTTTCACATCGGCTTGAATCACGCGGACATGATCGGCAAATCCGTTGCGCTTGGCGTTTTGCTCGCAGAGGATTGCATAGCGGGTGGCAATTTCAATACCGGTAATATGCAGCATCGGGTTGCGCGCCAAAAGGCAAAGGGCCGCAACGCCCGCACCGATCCCCGCTTCAAAAACTGTCTCGCCACTATTGGCGGGAATGGAAGCCGCAAGAAAAACCGCATCGATCCCGGCGCGATAGCCTTTTTCAGGCTGCAGCAGATTGAGCTTGCCGCCCAGAAACGCATCTTCCGTCATCGAGGCAGGCGGCACCGACGCCTGAATCATGCGCTCGGCAAAACTGGGTGCGGCTTGTTGGCTCAACGACATTTCCCGTAAATCAATAAACAAACGAGGTTAGCGAGTGGTTACGAGGAGGTCTACACGCTAAAGGTGAAAGTTATATAAATACAGCCAGTAGTTGTTTAACATCTTTGCTGCACTGGAGCGTTTCTCTGTGTCGAAATTTGGAAAATGCCATAAATCCATCAACAGCAGCGGCAACTCGCCACCTGTGTTAGAGTGTGTCACGTTCATAAGGTTGCAAAAACGAAAGGTGGCAGGATGGGTGTCGTTTTAGCTTTTGACGGAACTGCGGGCAAAACTCCGCCAACGCTTGATGCTTTGGTGAAGTTGACCGCTGCCGACATGGCCCGCGTTAACGAATTCATTCTTGAAA